>CAYWUU010000215.1:0-1121 GCA_964461405.1 uncultured Erysipelothrix sp. | reverse complement strand
TACTGGTTGCATGAAGTAATTTGCGCTTCCAGAGCTTTTCGCTGATTTTCCAAAGCCTGAAGCATCGCATCGCGCCGGGAATTATAGGCGGGATGCAGGTTGCCAGCCGGATTTTCCTTGCTGTATCTCTCTTGAAAGGTCTTGTATTTTTTTTCCGTATCCTCCTTGACAAGAAGCAACTCGGCTTCCATGTCCTGAAGAGATTTTGCCTTGTGCAGCCTCGCGGCAACCTCATCGATGTCAATGAAATCAGGAGAAACCTCGGCCAGTGAAATCGAAGTCTTGAATTGGGGCGTCACTGCTTGCGCAGCAAAATCTTCTTTTATGGTTTTGGGAATATCCTTAAGCGCTTTGGACACATCAACCCAGGAGTTCTTGAGGGCGGCCTTTGTCGCCTGCTTCTTCTTGCCGATATTTCCCGTGTCGGGAAGCACTCTTACATAAACTCTGACATAATACCCGATTTTGTCCCGAACATCATAGAGGCTGTCCCAGTTTTGATTTTTCTTTGCAGCGGCAATGATTGCGGGAACCTGCTTCGCATAGGCATCGATTTCTGGAAGTTTTTTTTCAGCCTCCTCGGCGCCGACAACAAACTTCTGGAACTCGGGCGTTATCTTTTTGGATGCCTTCTCGATCTTCGCCAACGTCTGCCGCAGGATCACTTCGCTCTCGACCGCCCTGGCATAATTGTTCAAATGGCTCAAAAGACCGGCGATCCAGGTTTCCACCTGCCGCTTGTCCTTGAATATTTCCGCCTGCTCGGCCGTGTGAGCGCTTTTCCAGCCGTCCACAGCGGCAATGCTGAGCCAATCCCAGGTGGAAGGCTCCGGGAAGGTTTCTCCTAGTTCTTCCGACACATAGGATTTGAACAAATTACGCCATCGCTCATCCTGCGCCACCTTCCTGAACATGTATTCCACCGATTCTTGATTCACCGGGATCGGATCGCTCTTGTCTCCTAACTGCCTGCCCTTTTTGGGTTTCAGAACCGGGTCGCTTTCAATCCAGCCATAGAGAGTTTCTATGTTGAGGGCCATCTTTGTCGCTCTGACCTGTGCATAGGACTCTTTGGTGATGGAGTAAGCCGTCAATGCGACTTGAAAGACCCCCGTAGAGAG
>CAYWUU010000214.1:0-1194 GCA_964461405.1 uncultured Erysipelothrix sp. | reverse complement strand
ATGGAAACAGTCCTTCTCCAGCATGATTTTTATCTCATCCCAGCCATAATTAAGTTCCGCGCCGGAAATCTTTACCCTGGATACTTTCTTTAAAGCGGCACTGCCTTCATAATCCCTGGAGTCCAGCGGCTCTTCCAGCCAGGCAATGTTGTTGGCATAACATGCTTCAGCATACTCCGTTGCGCGTTTCAGATCCCAGGCAGGAATTTTATCGACAATGGTCACCAGCCATCCCTGGTTGGCATCGACGCCTAAAACAAGGCCATCGCCAACACCTTTTCTAATCACCTCGATATGCCGGATGTCATCCTTAAGCTCTTTGTTTTTAACCCGCAGTTTTGCCGTCTTGAATCCCCGCTCTTTCATGGCCAGAAGTTCTTCTACCCTCTTTTCCGGTTCATGCATTTCTCCCGTAGAGCAGTACACCTCAATAGGCCTAGCCTCACCACCCAAAATTTCATAAACGGGCTTTCCTTTGCTCTTGCCGATAATGTCCCAGCACGCAGGCTCAATCCAGAAATTTCTCCACCCCAGAATGCCGGCCTGCTTTAATAAACTCTGGCAGGAATCAATATCGCTGGGATCAGCGCCAAGCAAATAACTGCCGATAAGATCGCCAAGCCCCTCCCTTTCAAAGCCTAGGGCAGTACCTGCAGAATATCCCTCAATCCCATCATCAGTAACCAGTTTTATCAGGGTAAAACCATTGTGCGTTTGTGGGTAACCAGGTATCCATGTGGGCCAGAACGTTTGTTTTAAAGGAACCTGCACATGAAAAAGCTCAATCGAAGATATTTTCATACAAACCTCCTTGATGAAATTTCAATTAAAGCTATTGTTCCTGAAAACTCTTTGACAAGAAATTATTGATCCGTTGGTACTATAAGGAAACGAGATGTCGTCTGTCAATTAAATCTTTGGCTGTGGAGGGGTGTGATGACTGAAAGATAAACTATCATGACCTATATTTGACTTGACAGAGAATGTCAAAACAAGCCCTGACTTGGTTATTGCTTCATCTACAAGTCAATGGTATTCGATATTGCATTGAGGTAAGGATTACCAGTTCAAATCTTCAAAGGCACGGGACGCAGATAAAAACTGCTATTTCAAGCCCACCCATTCTTTGCGGGTGGCGTGCAAGTATTCGCTGTGGGGAAAGACTCCGACAGAAAAGGGAGGAAGAAATAGTAT
>CAYWUU010000213.1:0-1205 GCA_964461405.1 uncultured Erysipelothrix sp. | reverse complement strand
TTAAAGACGCTGCAGGCTAAATTTGAATCCCTGGATGATGACTTCTTTAATTCAGCACAACGCAAACGAAACTACCGTGTTAAGTCCAAACGCAGTCGCACCCTTCTTACGGTTTTTGGCCAAATTACCTACACTCGTAGAATCTATGAATCAAAGGTTGATGGGTCATACTATACCTATGTAGATCGAAAAATGGGATTACCTAAATATGATACGTACGACCCTACTATAAAAGCGAAACTATGTGAGGTCTATATTAATTTAGGATCTATGCTTAAAGCAGGACAAGTTGTAGGTGAAGCTATGTACTGTTCCTTCTCGAGTAACCTTTCACGAAAGAACTATAATATCTCAAGACAAACCGTCTATAATACCTTAAAAAATATACATAGACTTCAGCCTTCTATAGACAGAAAGGAAAGTACTCCTGAAGTCCTTTACATAATGGCTGATGAGAAATACGTATCCCTTCAAGGAAACGCTCAATCAAAGGCTATGGTGAAGCACGCAGTACTGTTTGAAGGCTTTAATAGAGTCGGATCCCGTAATACCCTTACTCATAAACTACACTTTACCAGCCTTGATAGCGACTTCTGGGGACAGTTCCATGATTTCATCGCAAAGGTTTATGATCTTAGTAAGGTTAAAGAGATTATAATCGTCGGAGATGGTGCCACATGGATTAAAGCTGGCACCAACGAACTCATAAACAGTGAATTTCACCTTGATAAGTTCCATACTTTTCAAGCTATAAATCTAATGACTAAAGATCCTTTAATTCATCCTTACCTAAGACAGTCACTATTAGATAACGAAATAGAACTATTCAAACAACTAACTAAAGTTTTACTCATTCAAAACGAAGATAATGATACACGATCAGAAAACATCAAAGATAAGAGACAATACATACTGAGACATTGGGATTCGATTCAAAGAACACTAACATCAAATCTACGATGTCCTATGGAATCACACATATCTCATAACTTAGCTTCAATATTTACCAGCAGGCCCAAGGCTTATGACGTTGATAACCTCAAACGCTATGTATCCCTTAGAGATTTACACCTCAATAATGTAGATATACAAATGGCTTATCTTAAAACGTTACACTACAAGAAAACAGATGAACTACAGAACATAGAAAAAGAAGTGTTCAACTTCTCGATGTTCGAACCAAAATCAAACTACGATAAATCTTC
>CAYWUU010000212.1:0-1281 GCA_964461405.1 uncultured Erysipelothrix sp. | reverse complement strand
GGTTCTTTTTGAAGAAGCTGACGGAGTATTCGTAAAGCTTCGTAACTATTCAGAACCCCTGCCTTTTCTTCTGGAAAGATACTGAACTTTTGTGCAAAACGTAGAAAAATATTTTGTTAAAAATCTATGCGCTTTTTGTTTTTTGATAGTTATCCACATCTATGTTTCGTACACAAAAGAGATATTATATTAGTTTGCAAACATTGTGGATAGCTCTATAAAAATTGTGATTTTCAGCTGTTTTAAGCCGTAGTTTATAAGGATTATCCACCGTCAAAATGACGGCAACACACTTGGAGCCAATTTGCTTTTTGCCTTGTTTTCAAGTATAATAATACTTGTAGAAATCAAGGAAAGAAGGTGGTCCGGTTGACAAAAGATGAACGTATTGAGGCACTAATAAAAGAAAATTCCGAGTTAAAACAGCTAATCTATAAATTAAACGCTTTCATCGAACAACAGACCGCCGTAATTGAACAACTAAAACTGACCATTGCTGAGTTAAATGAAAAACTTAACAAGAATTCCAAAAACAGCTCTAAGCCTCCTTCCAGTGATGGTTTAAAAAAGCCGATTACAAAAAGTTTGCGTCAGAAATCCGGCAAGAAACCCGGTGGGCAGCAGGGACATAACGGAACGCATCTATCAGTTATTGCTGACCCTGACAAAGTTATAAAACATTTTCCCGAAAGCTGTAACAGTTGCCCAAATATTTCGAACTGTATAGAGCAATGTGCCTGTATTGCAGAGAAACGCCATGTGATAGATGCTGTTGTCACTGTTCATGTGACAGAACATCAGAAATACTCATTTACAAAATGTCCGTATCATGAAGGGCAGACATTACAGGGCGAATTCCCTTCCGATATCTCTGCAACCGTGCAATATGGTGAAAACTTAAAAGCACTTGTAGTAGCACTGAATACAGTAGGAGCGGTTAGCGTAAAACGCACCCATGAAATACTCGGCAATGTATTTAGTATTCCACTCTCTACCGGAACAGTAAGTTCAATGGTAAAGAAGTGTGCACATAACCTCAAAAATACAGTGGATACGATTCGTCAAAAAGTAATTGATTCTGCAATCGCACATTTTGACGAAACGGGTACGCGCGTGGAAGGTCGTACGATGTGGGTTCATAATTCTTCTACTAAGCATTATACCTACCTTAGTGTTCACCAAAAGCGAGGCATTGAAGGTATGAATGACAATGGGGTTCTTGATAAATTTCACGGCGTAGCTGTACATGACTGCTGGAAATCTTATTGGAGTTATGATATT
>CAYWUU010000211.1:0-1323 GCA_964461405.1 uncultured Erysipelothrix sp. | reverse complement strand
ATACTGTTTCCGTCTCGAACCCTTTTTTAGATGCCATTTTCATGATCGAAGCCATGAAAGTATCGACATTCCCTTTTGTCTTCGGGCTGCCCGATATTCCTAATATTTTATAGGCCATTCCATCACCTCAGATTTGTTTTGTACACCCCCCTATTGATTATGTCCTCTCGCTAGGGGAATCATCATGATTCCAGTCGACTCAGGAAAGACTGCATCTGAGCCCATTCTTTCTGACTGAAGCGGCTGATGAATCTCTTGTTGGTATCTTCAAAAAGCTTCATAATCGCTTCCCGATGTTTCCTGGCGTGAGGCGTAAGATAGATCCGCAGCGTACGGCGGTCTCTTTTATCTGTTTTCCTTTCCACCCAGCCATCGTTTTCCAATTTATCCAAAAGACCTGTTGTCGTTGCCCGGTCCTGGGCTATTTTTTCAGCCAGCGCGCTCGGCAAAAGGCCTTCCTCTTCCATAACGGCTACCAGCATAAAGAACTGGCCGTGCGTAAGGCCATAATGGGTTATTTCATCCCGATAGGCTTTGGTCACCTTCCGAACGACCCTTCCCATCTGAAAACATATACAGTCTTGAAACGCCATGCCATCTTCTCCTCTGTGCTCTATCGGCCTTGATGGTAGGTTAATTTAATACCACCATTCAATGTATTTTAACAAAAGTTCATTTTATCCTGTCCATATAACTTCAATTTTTCTAAAATAATGGTTTCGTAACTCATTTATCTACCTCCTTTTTGTCCTTAAATGATTTGATTTATCATCACGAAAATTATGATTAGCATATAAATAGTTTAAATACAAATTATTTATTTACTAATCATTACTTTGGTCTCATGCCCTTCGGGAAAGGATATTGCAAGTCTGGACCATTTGGCTGGCATGGTTCGCTTAAGTTTTGTATTGATGATCTTTTTTTAAAATTGCGGCACAAGGCAGTTGTCAGGATTCCGGATGACCGGTAAAAAGGGAAAATGCCTTGTCGGAATTCTTTACGTTTTTGAAAAAACAGATCACCAGCCGTTATCTTATTTAAATTTTTAAAGAATAGCTGTGAATCTCTCAAGGCATTCCTGGATGTTTTTCAACCATCTTACCCGATAGTGTCGGATTACTTTACTAACATAAACAACGATCTTGATGGATGTTTCCCCTACGAAATGAAGATCAAATATTATTTCTCTTGTTATACCTATATCTTATCTTCATGATTCAACGCCGTGGAAATAGTTTCTCAGGATGGCGCAAATCTTGCTGATAATTTAAAAAAAAGGAGGTGATTGAGTGAAGAAATTTTACAATATCAAATCCCAAA
>CAYWUU010000210.1:0-1334 GCA_964461405.1 uncultured Erysipelothrix sp. | reverse complement strand
GATACTGAAAATACTCATGAGATCATTAATCTTCTAAGAACTTTACAAATTACCCTAATTATTGCCAGTCATGACCCTAAGATAATGAATATGGCTTCGCGCCATATCATCATGAAGAAAGGAGCTCTTTTTGAAACTTAGAGACTTCATGCGTTATTTAATGGAAATGAGTCTTTCAAAACTAAGCAGACTTAAACGCATTCTATGGATTATGTCATTGGGTAGCGTATTGGTATTTGGTATCAGTATTAGCACCACCCTGTTAGAATCGTGGATATCCCAAACGTATAAGGATCGCCACGTTTTATTGCCGTATAACTTAGACGCTACCTATCTTGATGAGATACCCATTGAACTCATCTCTCCTTATCACTTAAAACAAATCGCAAACTCGTTTGAAAATACTAAAATTACATCCTCGGATCGTATTTTAAACTTAGATATCGAGCACTTAAGTTCATCAAAAAAAGGGACTCTA
This sequence comes from uncultured Erysipelothrix sp., assembly GCA_964461405.1. GTDB lineage: Bacteria > Bacillota_I > Bacilli_A > Erysipelotrichales > Erysipelotrichaceae > Erysipelothrix. The sequence continues at coordinate 856 of CAYWUU010000210.1, read as the reverse complement.
AGTTATACAGTCCATAATAAGGGTTATATAAGTGTTCAAGTTTCGCTGATGGAATACTATAATTGGAATGAAACTGATTGGTTAAGAATTGGCACGATGATCTATCCCATTTATCATATCCATTATAGTGAAGATGTCGATCTTAAACTTCCTTTTTATTTCATCAATAGCCAATCCACAAAACTTAACTATGATAATATCCTAACCGTATATAGCAATCATGATATTCAAGAGATTGTGGATGCTATTAATCAACAATTATCCGACCCCAATTACTATTATGAGGTTGAGCCTTTTTCTATGGATGATTTACTTCTCTCTCTATTACAATTACTTAGACGTATTCTTATGACAATTAGTTTATGCATTTTTCTAGTTTCCGCTTCTAACATTGGTACCTTAATGCCCTATTTTATTATGGAGTATCAAGATGAAATTGATGTATTGCGTTTACATGGTTTACCCAAGGAAACACTTATAAGTCTTTTCGTCTCATTTACCGTCTTAATATTACTGACATCGATGTTTATTTCAAGTATCAGTACTGTTTTTATTTTCAAACTTCTGAGTTTTCTCTTCAATATACCCTTTTCCATACCCTTATTTAAGCTTCTAATTCTTACGATCCTTCAAGTTAGTTTTGCGACTTTACTTACTTTAGGCAGCATAAAAAAAGCAATGGATTCCATTGCTTATATATAATCAATTTCTTTAGATATAATTTCCTTTACTCCTAAACCTTTTGTGACATCAGAGAAGTCATCTAAATCTTCAATCTTTTCTAACTGAAGAATATAGGTAACTTGGTCGGTATAGGTGCGATCTATAATCTCACTAATCCCTTCTGATAATGTCT
>CAYWUU010000209.1:0-1406 GCA_964461405.1 uncultured Erysipelothrix sp. | reverse complement strand
GATATTATTAAATTCCTATAGTAAGTGCACTATTTAGTGAGTAAATGTAATTTAATTGGATGGATTTTCTTGTTTTAATCGGTATAATGAATGTAAGAAAAGAATTACTAAGGGTTCTGGACGTACTGAAAAGATCAAGAAATTCCATTCTTGATTGAATTCTTATAGTAAGTGCACGTGCATCTAAGTATTCTTATCTTATGGTATCTACCGTACTAAACTACTGTTTAGTACAACCTGTGTGGGGTTGATAAAGTAAATACCAAGGTCATCTATGATTTGTCGGTTATGTATAAACTTCGCAAACTCATAGGTGCTAATGTTGTTTAAGGTGGGTCTTAGAATCGCATTTATATGTGAATTCATGAGGTTCACCTTTTCTTGTGTTAAGAAATCAATGGATTTCTTCTTGGGTATGATTAAGCGCATATCGACATGTTTTCTCTCAATGGTACCTTTTTGATCAGACCGATAAGGGTCACAATAGAATACTTTAGTTCGTTTCTCACCTGTGTAGGGAGAGAACTCTAGGGAGTGGACATCATTAAACTCACTGCCGTTGTCAGTTAGTATAACTCCGAAGAACTTCTTGAACTTTTCTATTCCTAAGGTCTTTTCGTAATAATCGAGTGCTTCAGCCACATCTTCAGCTCTTTGGTTATTGAGTAGCCTAGAGAAAAGAAGATTTGATTTGATACACACAAACGTTAAGATACATTTTCTATCTCCTCTGACACCTTGGACTATATCCATCTCAACGATATTCAACTCAGGGCGATCTGTAATAAAGTCTAAATAGTCATTATAGGTCCTATCAATACGGTTAATATAGCCTTTATTGCTTCTACGGACAGGTTTTAGTTTATAGCGCACAGCTTTTTGTAAGTCAATCTTATTCACAGACAGGACTTCTTGGTCAATCCAACGATAGGCAGTGGAAAGGGATAGGGGTAAGTTATGAGCCATAATAATATGATTCATTGGCTGGTTGTTTTTCAATCCTTCAACTAAGACGGAATTAATCCACTTAATATCTTTATTACTAAAGTGTGTACCTATGCGCGCATGACTTAAACCAATCTCATAGTTCTCTTGTGCCTTTTGGGCATTATAGAAATATTTCCGTTTGTTTTTACTGTTTTTCTTATTACAGTTATTGCAGACATAAGGATACCTAAGGCTACACTCACAGATATCTGAAGCGGATAGGTTAAAGTAGGGTGGTTCCACGATAAATCTATTTCTCTTAATCTCTCTACTTATTGTAGAAGGACTCTTCATTAATGTCTCTGCGATTTTCTTGCAGCTTGTACCATTGTCTAGTAGGTGTTGAATAATAACTCTTTCTTTTAGTGTAATATGTTTATAGTTGTTCATAATCTCTCCTCCTTAAAGAGATGCACGTA
>CAYWUU010000208.1:0-1502 GCA_964461405.1 uncultured Erysipelothrix sp. | reverse complement strand
TTTTATTGATTTGCGTTTAGTTTAAAGGTGTTAGGGTATCATTTTATGCATACTCTAACACCTTGGTTACCTTTAATGCGATATTCTTCATATTCTGGGCAGCACAAAGAAGCCAAGTGTGGTCTTGGTTCTTCTTTAATCCACGCAGTGTCGCATATCGATATCCGTGATTTTGCTTACTATCAGCGAAGCTTCGCTCTACGGTTTCTTTTCGTTTAGTATACAGTTCTTTTCCTTCATAACTTAATCTATTTTGAGTATACTCTTCGTTGAGTTCTTCTTTTATATGTCTGCGTAATATTAATTTATTATCTAAGTTCGCATACTTTTTATAACCATTTCGATCTATGAGTCCTGTAAACTCTAATACTTCTCCAGTACCTCTATTGTAAAAGTAATCTCCTTCACAATCATATACATATTGATGTTTGAACTTTCGAGACTCCTTTGTTCCATAACGGCGATACCCTATTACTCCAAATATATTCTGTTCTTTTAAAAATTTCTTAATATCTAATGAATCATATCCTGAGTCTAAGGCTACGGATTGTATTTCTAAATCAAATGTGTTCTGTATCCATTCTATTCGTTCAATATATGGCTGACTGTCATGCACATTGCCTTTAGTTATGAAACAGTCCATGATGATATTACATTTTCCATCTACAGTTCTATGATCCAAAAACATAAACCCTTTTTCTTTATGAGAGCGATGATAGTAACCACTATCACTATCGGTGCGGCTTATCTTTATCTCTCTACTCTCTGTAGTATCTTTATATTCAAAGGGTTTATAGCCTGCCTCAATGCGGGCTTCGTTAATTTCTTCTTCGAGCCATTTACGGCGCTTTTTTACTTCTGTTACTAGTTCAGATTCAAATCGATTTTTATTTGCGTTAGCTTTCTTATGGGTAGAGTCTGTAAATAGCTCCTTACCATCTACCAATCCGTAGGCAATGGCTTGCTCCACTATCTTAACGAATATTCGTTCAAATACATCACTATCCTTGAATCGGCGCTCATAGTTCTTACTAAACGTTGAAAAATGGGGGGTTTCTTGACCAAAAGGAATATTTAGAAACCAACGATACTCTGCATCGACTTTTATTTTGTCGCACGTTTTACGCATCGATTTTATACCGTCTAATGACATTATAAATACAAGTTTAAACAAGACTACGGGATCTAGGCTGGGTCTTCCATTGTTCTCTGAGTAATATTCTTTTACTTCATCATAAATAAAAGTGAAATCAATGCACGCGTCAATCTTTCGATATAGACTGCTTGATGGCACTAATGCTTCCATCGTCGTACATATAATTTCACTTTGTGTTTGTGTTGTGATTGTTATCATATAGGATCCTCCATCAACTCCTATATTATACCATTTTTCCAAATAAAAAGGCGGGAATTCTTGTTGATGGAGCTCCCGCCAAAACTATTTTACCACAGTTTTGAACTCTGTGGACATTTATTTCATAAATACTTTGTCAACAGTCTGA
>CAYWUU010000207.1:0-1505 GCA_964461405.1 uncultured Erysipelothrix sp. | reverse complement strand
GTGTGGTTCAAAAGTGATAATGTCCTAGTATATCAAAAGGGATTATGTCCCAATGGTCTATAATGGTCCTAACAAGGAGGATCATTTATGAGAAAGGTCGCATTAAATATGAAAGAAGAATTTCAATACAAAATCATTAAAAAATTAGTTGAATCAAATGGCAATAAACAACGGGCTGCCATTAAACTTAATTGTACGGTAAGGCACATAAACCGATTAATAAAGAAATTTAAAGAAGGAGGCAAAGAGTCTTTCGTTCATGGTAATAAAAACAAAGAACCGGTCAACAAAATTTCCCAGGAAGACAAGGTAAAGATATTAGATATTTATTGCACGAAACTTCATGATGCCAACCTACGTCATGCCACAGAGCTACTACAAGAAAATTTTGATATATCCATCAGTGATACTACACTCAACTCAATTCTTAAAAGTCATTTTATTTTATCCCCTAAAGCGCAACGTAACACAAAGCGAAGGATGAAGAAAAAATTGAAGGCTCTACAGGAACAAGCATATTCAGTGAGTGAGTTTCGTAAGATTGAAGACAAGATCGAAAGCCTTGATTACTACGAAGCCCATCCTAGACGCCCACGTTGTGCCTACTTTGGAGAACTGATCCAAATGGATGCATCCATGCATCAGTGGTTTGGAGATATTAAGACGCACCTACACCTTGCGATTGATGATGCGACCGGAATGATTGTGGGAGGTTTCTTCGCTGAACAAGAGACTCTAGCGGGCTATTATCAAGTGTTAAGACAAATATTAACGACTTATGGAATACCCGTGAGATTCTTAACAGACAGAAGAACTGTATTTGAATATAAATTAAAAAACGCACCCTCCGACGAAGAAGATACGTTTACTCAATTCTCATATGCCTGCCACCAGTTAGGCATTGAGATTGATACAACTAGTATACCTCAAGCTAAAGGGCGCATCGAACGCCTCAACGGAAGCCTACAATCACGTATACCCGTTGAACTTAGACTTAAAGGAGTCCAGTCGATAGAACAAGCCAACCGCCAACTGCCCCTATTAATAAAGGCGTATAATGATCGATTCGCTCTACCTATACATCATAGTAAAACAGTCTTTGAAAAACAACCCACTAAGCATGAAATTAATATGACCCTAGCCGTATTATCCAATAGAGTAGTAGACTTTGGCCACTGTATCAAATTCCATGGGAAACATTATATTCCCACAACTAGTAATGGACTCAAAGTATTTTATCCTGGTAAAACACCAACACTCGTCATACAATCTCTTGATGGACAACTGTTCGTTAATATTAACGAAACGATTTACAGCCTAGAAGAAATTCCTCGACGACACGAACTTTCAAAAGAGTTTGATGATGTACCAAAGGAAAATCTCAAGAAAAGATATATTCCTTCGATGCATCATCCTTGGAGAATTGGAACATTCGCTGCTTACATACATGAACAAAAGCACCGCCAAAACGGTGCAAATGTTTAAGTATTTTTAGGACATAGTCG
>CAYWUU010000206.1:0-1518 GCA_964461405.1 uncultured Erysipelothrix sp. | reverse complement strand
GTTTAAACCCGATGCCTATAGAGACGACCTAGTTGATATAATCAAAGAAGAACTCAAGCGTCATGGTCTTGTTATTGAGAAATATATTACTTTGGATGTCGACATGGAAATCATGAAAACATTATTGGAACACTATCGACTTAATATTGAAGATATGGATCCAGAGTTTAATTTTGTAGGCAAGATGTTTAATTCATTTTACTACTTTGGTCCCAAGAAAATAGGCCCCATGGTAATTAGTTTTGAAGGGGATGAAGATATTACGGTATATACCCGTCGGCTAATTGGAAAGACCAGTCCTGAATTGGCTGATAAGGATTCAATTCGTGGCAAGTATTCAACCGATGGCTACCAACAAGCCGGCGCAGAAACTAGGTTAGTTAGTAATTTGGTTCATGCTTCTGATTCGATGGAGAGTGCTTTACGTGAACTTAATATTTGGTCTAAATACTTCACTAAAGAGTAACGATGTTACTCTTTTTTTGTTGACAGAATAACAAGACTACTGTATTGTTGACGTAATACAATAAGGAGATTAATATGAAACTATCTGTCAAGAATCTTACCATGATATTTGATCATCAAACTGTTTTAAATAATATTAACTTTGAATTTGAAAGCGGCAAGATTTATGCTTTATTGGGGAGAAATGGCGCTGGTAAAACTACGTTCTTTAATTGTTTAGCCAATGAGTTAAAACCGAAATCAATGATTGCTAAGTTTGAAGATGAGTCGGGCTTACGATTTTTAGATCCAAATGATATTGGGTATGTTGTTTCAACTCCTAACGTTCCTGATTTCTTAACGGGAAGAGAGTTTCTTGAGTTCATTATGGATATGCATGATATGTCACATAGCACATCAACTCGCGATAAAAAGATTGAAACATACTTTGAATACCTCGACTTTGATGAAGAAGACCACAATAAGCTCATGAAGGATTACTCACACGGGATGAAGAATAAAATGCAGATGATTGTTAATATTATTACCAAGCCTAAGATCCTCTTTTTAGACGAGCCCTTAACGACTTTGGATGTTGTTATGGCTGAAAAGATGAAGGATATGCTACGGAGTATGAAACAAGACTATATCGTAATATTTAGTACTCACATAATGGAGTTAGCCCTTGATTTATGTGATGAAATTGTATTGTTGCATAAAGGAAAGATGGAACTGCTTCCTCTTGATTCTCTTGATCACAAGGACCAAAAAGATAGAATCATCAAAGCACTATCCAAAGGAGATGAAGATGCTTGATAGATTGATCACTCATATTAGATTTTCTGAAAAAATACGCAAAAACAAAGTAACATACTATGTATCAAAGATTCCTATTATTAAGTACCTAATTCCAGAAGATCCCTATAATCCAAAAAGTAATAAGATATTCATTAACATTCTATCGGTTATTTCATTCTTATTTAAAATTTTAGTAAGTAATCTTAGTATGGGTTTGCTTTATATGGGTGTAATAACGTTTTTGATTAAAGGAGACTTTGGTGCTACTTGGATAGT
>CAYWUU010000205.1:0-1528 GCA_964461405.1 uncultured Erysipelothrix sp. | reverse complement strand
ATCGGCTGCAGCAGCCCGGCGCTTGTGCAATTGTCTCCTCCGGCAAAAAACGGTTACCTGATCAGGAACGTCAATGTCTTCACCGCGCGTTCCGATCAGCCGGTAATGGAGAATATGGATGTTCTTGTCCAGGGTGAAAAGATTGCCGCCATTTCCAAAGAAAGGCTGAATGAAACCGGCCTGGAGATAATTGAAGGCAAGGGCATGACTATTATGCCCGGCCTCATTGACTTTCATAACCATATGATGGCCGGCATGATCATCCCCTGGAAACTCGATCTGCTGCCGCCGGAACGTTTCAACAGGGAGGCATGCCTGTATAGCGGCATTGTCGCCGTGGTGGATATGAACGGCGAAGATGTCGGGGCGATGAATAAGCTCGCTTCGGCTATTGAAGAGGGCAAGGAACTTTCGCCGCGCTTTTATCACTGCGGCATGGGATTTACGGCGCAGGGCGCTCACCCAATACCTATGATTGATATGGTTAAAACACAACTGCCCTGGTTAATGCGCGTCTTGTTTCCCAAGGTGGTTAACGAAGTAAAGGATGAAACGGATATGGCCGAGGTAGAAAAGCATCTTGCAGGCAACCCCGATTTTACCAAGATATTCCTGGACGACCTGCCTGACGGCACACCCAAAATGAAGGCGCCAGTTGTCAAAGAGATAGTAAGGCGCTCCCACAACAAGGGAATACCGGTTCTTATCCACATCGGCAGGAATGAAGATGTAAAGATTGCGATTGAAAGCGGCGCCGACGGCATTGCTCATAACGTTTATAAGGAACCGCTTGACCCGCAGATTGCCAAAGGTCTTGCCGCGCGCAAGATGTTCGTGATCCCGACAGTATATGTTTTCCATAAACTGAACCTCTTTATGAACGAGAATAACTATCAGGGTTATTCCAAGCTGGAGAGGGAGACCATTCCGCCTTCCCATGCCGAGGCGCTTTGCAATCCCAAACCATTTCCTGAAGGTGATGCTGTATGGATGGAATACTACCGCAACGTAAAGGAGAAATACAAAGGGGTGCTGCATTCGAATGTAAAAGTTCTGAAAGACGCCAAAGTTACAATTCTTGCCGGAACGGACACCCCCAATCTGGGATTGGCTACTGGCGGTTCTTTGCACACCGAACTTGTTCATCTGGTCGAAGGCGGCCTGACCCCGACAGAGGCGCTGCTCTCCGCTACTTCCGTACCGGCTGCGATATTGCGCGACGTCATGCACAAGAATGTCAACTTCGGTACTGTTGAAGTGGGCAAAAGCGCGGATCTGCTTCTGGTCAGGGGAAACCCGACAAAGAACATCAGTGATACGCAAAACATAGCCGAGGTTTTTTACCGGGGTAAAAGAATAATAGCCAAGCGTGATTTTGATGTCACCTGTAAAAAGCCATAAAGCTTTGCCCCTGATAGTTTTATACTTGGCATGCTGAAGTTAACGTAAATATTGAGGACTATCATTGAAGATGTTTATTTATGAGAAATAGAAAGAGACCACCTTCTCATCCTGGTTCCATTTTACG
>CAYWUU010000204.1:0-1531 GCA_964461405.1 uncultured Erysipelothrix sp. | reverse complement strand
GACGTATTAACATAGCCTGGCAAAATAGCATTGATACGAATTGACAGGTTGTTTTCACCACAGTATAAAGCCCCCGATCGCGTCAAGGAAATAATTGCACCCTTCGCTCCACAATAAGATAAATACTCCGACTCAGCTACCCATCCTTCTATGGATGATGCATTAGTTATAGAACAAAGTTCATTATTATCACGCACAAGTCTATCACAAAACCAAGAATCCTTATAACGCAACCTTAAAGCCTGGTGTCATATATCTGCTAACTAGTTCTTCCCATATATATAGATATTATGCTCAAATAAGACTTCCCATTTCAATATCATATATGCTATAATTACTTAGGTTATTTCAGATTAAAAAATCTAAGTTTATTTTACTTACTAGTTGTAATCTTATAGTTGGTATGATATAGTAAACAAGCCTATGACGAAAGGGGGTTACGGTATGCCAAGACAATGCGCCGTATCCGGTAAAAAAGGAATGACGGGTAATAATCGTTCTCACTCATTACGTGCTACAAGACGTAAGTGGAATGTAAACTTACAAAAAGCTACTATTATGGTTGATGGAAAACCGCAACGTGTCCGTATTTCCGCTCGTGCACTAAGATCTTTAAAAGCTAAAGAAGCGCGTTAATTAAAAAACTAAACGGTGAAAGCCGTTTTTTTTGTACAAAATGAAAAAGAGTCCGCTAAGACTCTTTTTCATTTACTCTCAATTATTAATACTTTACCTTCATGCAATTCAACAATCCCCTCATCGATAATTTCATTTGATGTTAAATAATGGGAATCAATATTAATGACATCATCCTTTAGCGGATACTTAAAGCCACTAAGTGTAATCATGCCATTAGTAAGTGGAATGATTGACAAATACTTATAATGACCCTTTTTATACACATATTTACCCTTACGGCGCATCTGAATACGATTTTCTTGATCGACCACTATCAAACGTGAATCCGACATCACAAACTTCATTAAAGTATACTCGTGATCTCTGCGATTCCCCAAACCACCGTATACCACAATTTGATCGTAATCCTGTACATACGATAAAGCCAATTCAAAATCGATCTCATTTTTAGCTTCCGGGAATTTAACAAGCGGGACTTTCGATTCCTTAAGGCGCTTATAATCAGATACCGATATTGAATCAAAATCTCCAACCGCCATTATCATTTTAATACCCTTATTAAGACAATAAAGGGCGCCTGAATCCACCCCTATTGTTTCGCCTTCAAAGTGATCATCTACGGGGCGCAGTACTAAGTTAATAGTTTTCACAGCAAGGAAGCAATAGCACTTTCTATATCATCACTGTTGAATACATAAGAACCCGCTACTAATACATCGGCGCCTGCTTGACGACAAAGGGGACCAGTCTCACCATTAATACCACCATCGACCGATATTAAATAACCATAGTTATTCAAACTACGCATATCCTTAAACTTAGCAATACGTTCTACAGAGGATGGAATAAATGATTGACCGCCAAATCCAGGTTCAACACTCATCACTAAAAC
>CAYWUU010000203.1:0-1560 GCA_964461405.1 uncultured Erysipelothrix sp. | reverse complement strand
GCTTATTTAAGGCTTAATTACACGATAATGTCCTATTACATCTAATGTATCTAATTCATTCACTTCGTAGCGCAATTGCCCTTTGAACGCATGGTGAATGATGAAAGGAACTCCTTTTTTGTTTCTCTTGTCTGATATAATTGCAATATGATTTTTTGTAGTGACAATATCGCCCGGCTGCCACTGGCTAATATCATCGATATTTAACGTTAATGACGTCCAATTATTCTTGAAATAGATATCTAAGTTTCGAACGCGTCTAAAATCAATGTTTTTATCAATGACTTCATCTTTATATAAATTAGGCTTCTTTATTCTATCTTGATTTACAAGCTCCATTAAGTTATAACCAGCCTCTAACATTCCCATAGCTATAACATCTGTACAAACGCCATGGCCATCATCAGGATAACCTCCATCATAGTATTTACTTAAATACTTAGGTCTGGTGCTGACATATTTTCGAGCACCCCAAAGAAGATCCTTAAGATCGTTTATTCCATCGTTATCGTAATCTATAGGGCTTGCTACGGTATCAATATTAAAGTGAGTATTACTATAGCTCTTTGGGTTAAAGTAGTAGTACCCTAGAATGCTGATTAGAAGTACCATTAGCATAAATAACAGGCGTAATTTTCTCATTGTGTACCCCAGTGTATATACAAGTTTATGAAAATTATGAAAACTATGGATGTGAGCACAAGAACTAGCGCAATCGCAATAATATTGAGGGTCGTATCTGACTTGTCTTCAAGAAATTTAAAACCTCTAAGTTTATCTCTAACGTAATCTAAAGAGGAAATAATTTCAAACATGGAAATTATGAGATCGAGTATAGCAGGTAAGTTATCTGTCATGTGAGTCTCCTTATAATAGTATTGTAATGTGCTGCGATACAAAAGTAAAATAAAAAAAACTTTCATAGAATGAAAGTTAAAATTAAATATACTGGAGCAGGTGAGGAGAATCGAACTCCCATAGCCAGCTTGGAAGGCTGGAGTTTTACCACTAAACTACACCTGCAAATGGTGACCCGCGTAGGAATCGAACCTACGACCCACAGATTAAAAGTCTGTTGCTCTACCGACTGAGCTAGCGGGTCAATTTTAAATGGTGGGCAGGGACGGATTTGAACCGCCGAACCCTAAGGAGTAGATTTACAGTCTACCGCGTTTAACCACTTCGCTACCTACCCACAACATTAAAATGGTGCCGACTAGAGGACTTGAACCCCCAACCTACTGATTACAAATCAGTTGCTCTACCAATTGAGCTAAGTCGGCATCATGGTGGAGAATGACGGGCTCGAACCGCCGACCCTCTGCTTGTAAGGCAGATGCTCTCCCAACTGAGCTAATTCTCCGTTTCCTTAATGCTTATCTAATATACCATAATCGAACTGGATAAGTCAAACAAAAAACGGAAAATCTTTGAAATAATTAAAAAAGGTGTCTCATCATGAAACACCTAATTAAATTAATCCATTAAAGTTTGTGCCGCAGTAATAATGGAGAGTTTGTAAACATCTTCTTCATTACATCCACGAGATAGATCTGATAC
>CAYWUU010000202.1:0-1605 GCA_964461405.1 uncultured Erysipelothrix sp. | reverse complement strand
TTGATTTACCTAAGAATTCTGTATTACTTAGTTTTGATGATGCGTATCAATCCGTATTGGAGTATGCCTATCCAATCTTAAAGAAACATAATATCAAAGCAACTTTATTTTTAGTATCGGGATGGCTTCATAAAGAAGGAACGCGTTATAGTGATAAAAAATCAAGAACTTTAACGTATGAGGAAGTCCAAAGTATGAAGGATGTGTTTGAATTGGCAAACCACACACATGTCTTACATGAGCGTGATGCGTCGATGCGATCTAACTTAATGGATGCCTCCATTGATGTTATTACCAATGACTTACGTGAGTGTGATAAGTATGTGGATGTTAAAGATATGTTTGCGTATCCCTTTGGTTTTTATGATGAGGAAACTATATCGAAGTTAAAGGCATGTGGCATTAAATATGGTTTTACATCTGATCCTGGTGTTAATGATACCGATACAGATTTGATGCATCTACATCGATATCCTGTGTTTTATGGTTGTACATTGGAACAGTTTAAAGATATGTTAGTATAGTTAATAAAAGCACATCATCGATGTGCTTTAATCATATTATTTTAATTGGTCTAAGTAGTAATCAAAGATAGTTTGAGTACCAAAGTCATCATACCCGCGCTCTACTAATACCTCATATATTTTAACGACATTTTCAACGATCGTTAGTTCTAAGTCTTCTTTCTCAGCCAGGATTAAGCGCAAATCCTTGAGGAAGTGCTTAATAAAGAATCCCGGTGATTTATCGTTTTTAATCATTTTAGGTCCGTTATTGGCAGCTTGCCAAGAGTTGGCCGAACCTCCAACGATAACACTTAACATAGTATCTAAGTCTAAGCCTTTTAGCTTAGCGTAACTTAACGCTTCAGCGGTTCCAGCAATTGCTCCAGCAATGGCTGCTTGATTTGCTAACTTAGCGTTTTGTCCCTGTCCAGCTTCTCCCATATAATTAATTGTTTTTCCCATATGTTGCAAAAGAGGATGAATAGCATGGAAAGTATCTTCGTTTCCGCCTACCATAATAGATAGTGTTCCATTGATGGCACCCAGATCACCACCGGTAACAGGAGCATCCAGTACTTCAAAACCCAGTGTCTTTCCTTTGTTATATAAATTTTTAGCGAGTGTAGGAGAGGAGGTAGTCATATCGACTATTGTTGCTCCTTTTTTCGCATGTTTAAATATTTTATCAAAAGTTTCTTCTACATCCTTTGGATATCCCACAATAGTAAAGATAATATCTGCCTCTTTAATGGCTTCTTCTAATGTTTCTTTGGCACTGATTAATGGCTCTAATGCTTGTGCCTTAGCGAAGGTTCTATTATAGGCTGTAACACTATGACCACTCTTTGCTACGTGTTTAGCCATAGGAGCTCCCATTACACCCGTTCCAATCCAAGCTATCTTTTTCATATTAAACCTCTTTTCTATAGTCTTTATTATATCACGAAAATTATTAAAGCATTGTGAAACCTTTATAGGGATATAAGAAGCGTAATAAAAGGATGATCTTTATCGATTTTATGCAATCCCCTTAATATACTGTTGAACTAATTGCCGTTATTATCTTAAAGCGGAAGTTACTATTTTAATTCAATTTCAA
>CAYWUU010000201.1:0-1625 GCA_964461405.1 uncultured Erysipelothrix sp. | reverse complement strand
AAGCGTACTTATTATACAACACCCACACGAGAAGTCAACATGATTTGCACAAAAAAACTCAATTTGTGTGGTTCAAAAGTGATAATGTCTCAATATATCAAAAGGGATAATGTCCCGAGGTGATACAATGGTCCTTCAAGGAGGATCAACATTATGAGAAAGGTAGTTTTAAATTTGAAAGAAAATATGCAATATGAAATCAATAAAAAATTACTTTCACATTGTTATCTATCGCATTCAGTTATAAAGTACTAGTATCAATAGAAGCGGTATATCATGATCAACATGGAATCTGTTTATATGGCAAAAGAAATTATGAAAGGGGAGGCCTTAAAAATCTTATCGTAAATGTGAAAATGTGCAGGTTAATGGTTCTTTTGAAATTAGAGGGGTGATGAATTATAAGGCCCATTTAAGTGATGCAAAAAAAACAAAATGGTATCATCACTTTTTAAGCTGGAAACCATGCAATTAAAAGAAGGGATTGAAGCCCAAACGCATCAAGTCCTAAATAACCTACAAACTATTTTAGAAGGGGCTTACTATCAGATTACTCGTATCATCTATCTCATCGATATGGTATATTTTCAAACCGTCAACGGTATCTATGGTGCCTTCATGGACGAATACAAACAAGCCCACGTTGCAATTACAGTCCATCAACTACCCATGAATGCCGTTGTTGAAATTGATGCCATCGTCGCAAATTTAAAACCAGTCTCAAAACTTTTTTTCTCACAATTAAGTTTAATGTTATGTCTATGATAAATATAGTTTATCATAACGGAGTTCGACTTAGTTTTCATTTATCGTATCAGCTCAATGATTTCATTCTTTAACTCAATAAACTTTGGATCAAGCGTTACTCGGTAATCACTTTCTTTCATACGTAGATTGAAGTTTACCTCAAAAGTAGCAGCAATTTCTCCAGGATTTTTCTTCATCACCAATATTTTCGAAGCTAAAGTTAACGCTTCTTCAATATCATGAGTAATTAAGAAAAGCGTTCTTCTCTTATCTTTCCATAGTTCTAAAAGTAGCGTTTGCATAGATGAACGCGTTAGCGCATCTAAGGCACCAAACGGTTCATCTAATAAAAGAATCTCCGGATCATTTATAAGAGATCTTCCCAATGATACACGTTGCCTCATCCCTCCTGATAATTCATGGGGATAGTATTCTTTAAAGTCTGTAAGCATAATTTCATCAAGCATAACCGCTGTCTTTTCTTCGATAACTTTCTTATTTTCCTTCTTCATTCGCAAAGAAAAATTAATGTTATTTTTGACAGTAAGCCATGGGTATAAGTTGGCCGATTGGAATACTACGCCACGATTAGCGTCTGGTTTTTTGATTGGAACGCCATGCATTAAACACGTTCCAGTTGTAGGTTCAATGTATCCCGCAATAATATTTAGAAGCGTACTCTTTCCACAACCTGATGGACCGAGAACTACAACAAAATCGCCTTCATATATATCTAAAGATATATTACGAAGAGCAGGTGTTTCTTGTTCAGAACGCACGAAAGTTTTACTTACGTTGTTCAAGCTAATAATTGGTTCACTCATTATAACCTCTATTTTTCTAACGATTTTTCTATATATGAAATATCAATAAAGTCA
>CAYWUU010000200.1:0-1626 GCA_964461405.1 uncultured Erysipelothrix sp. | reverse complement strand
TTTGATGCGTACCGTGCAGAAGCGCGGTGTGAAAACACTGTCGCCTATCTTCATAGATGGCTGTGGAAGGCGGAGACACGCGACTTTAGTCGTGTGAGGAGCCTTGGCTATACCGCTTTCCTGCTTTCTGTTAAATATGGTTTACGAGTTTCTAATAATTTCAAATCATTGACTTTCGCAGTATTATGTATAACAGTGCCATCTAACTTTATTAGTTTAAAGTAACCTGAGCTACGTCTACCACTGATAAAGCATTCCTGGTTTTTATATAATACCTTGTCAAATAATCTAAAATCTTTTACTAGATAAGGTGCTTGGTTGAGTTTTCTGTTACCACCTTTTAGTATTTTTGCTTTGTGTATTTGTCTATTATGACATCTTATTTTCTTTTGAAAATAAACTACGTTTGACGGTTCTGCTGTTGGATTATTACTAATACAGCGAGCGTCTATGTAATGGGTTTTCTCTAAAGAATGAGATATTCTTGTATTCTTTGTGATATAACCATAGGTCAATGATACATTTGGATATAAGTCCTTTAACTTATTGTAAAAATCCCAACGCATAATACCCATAAAGCTTGCATCTCTAAAGGACATTCCTCTTTTGATATTTTTTGGTATTTGAATCTTCTCCTTGTGGTAACCAGTATGGCACGTTTCACAAAAAGTAATTAAGTTTTTAGGAGAGTCTCCACCAGTTTTTCTGCTTTCAATATGGTGTACATTTAATATCTTATCTTTTGATTTACCTTTACAGCATTGACAAGTGTGATTATCTCTGAAGAGTACATATTCTCTGATATTCCAAAAATTAAGTTGTTCTCCTTGCTGGTATTCTTCCCCTGAAATATTTGGATTATTTATTTTTTGAATATCAAAACTGGCAACCTCTACTATAATATTAGTAATTGGAAGTATTTTATAAACCTGATTTACAACGCTAATATGGGATTGAATCTTATTCTCAACGGATGGAGCTAACCAACCTTTATTTTTAGATGAAACCCTATTATTGAACCTTGGTTTTCTATAACGTAAGTGATTTCTTCTGGTGCGTCTATTTTGTCTTTTTGTAGATAATAAGTCTACAATATCATTACGTAATGTAACTTCTGACGCATAGAGTTCCTTGTCTTTTGTAGTAGCTGATAGTCCAATTACCTTACTACCTGCATCTACTCCTAATGATATTTGTTGTGTATGATTTTTAGTATCATACATTAATTGAATAGTGAATGGACAACGATTAATTACTTTAGCAAGATTTACTTTTAGTAGATGTCTTACCTTGCCGTACCTATCAGTTGGCATAAGTGGTTTTCCGTATTGATTTAATATATATACCATAATAGGTCCTTTCTAATTTAATTTAATAAATAACTCTGAAATCCAGGTAAACCTGAACCAGTAAAATACCCTTCGCCAATGTTATATGAGGTTTTTATATGCAACACTATCCCTTCCCAACAGGATTGTTTAATCACATACCTTAGAGCTACGAACTAGGGTAAACATTCGCAGGTAACTATATATTATTCTCATATAACGTAGTAAATTAATACTTAGGCTAATCAATATCGAGCTTGCTCACGCAAGCCCGCGACTTTAGTCGTGGGTTATTGAC
>CAYWUU010000199.1:0-1651 GCA_964461405.1 uncultured Erysipelothrix sp. | reverse complement strand
CTTCAGCCTCAACTAACATCGTGTTTTTTTCAAAATTAATTTCTTTAGCTACGATTATAAATGGTTAAATTAGAATACCCAAAAGTGTGCACGTAAGAATCCCCACTTATGATACTATGGATATTCTTTTTGATATAATCATTTTGAGGTGATTATAATGACAGGAGTAGTATTAGAAAATATTGATACGATACATGATTTAGCACTGTTCGCAGATGCTTATAAGAAAGGACATATTAAAGTGAATATAAGTAAGTTATCAAAAGAATTAAATAAAGATCGAAAAACAGTTAAGAAGTATCTTAATGGATATATTCCAAAAGCCAATCGTAACAGAAGTAAATATCTTGATAATTATCGTGAAGTAATTATTGGACTTCTTAGTGATCGTTTTCGAAGTTTTGACTACATTGACCATCTTTACTATTACTTAGTGAGAGAGCATGGTATAGAGTGCAGTCGTTCCACCCTCAACAGATATATTAGAAATGATGAGGTTCTGGATGGTTTATTTAGAAGGAAAAAAACGCAAAAGTTTTTTGAAAGATTTGAAACTGAACCAGGTGTTCAAGCTCAGTTTGATTTAAAAGAGAAAATTAAAATAATATTTGAAACAGGAGAAATTAAAAGAGTAAATGTAGCGACACTAACACTTGGATTCTCAAGGTATAACATTCGAGAAATTGTACTTGATACAAAGTATGAAACGATTATCAGTTTCCTTGCAGGAGCATTTGAAACGCTCGGTGGTGTTCCTAAAGAACTAGTTATAGATAACATTAAATGTTTAGTAGATAAGCCGCGTACAATCGATAATGATGCAGTTCTAAATGTTAAGTTTGAAGAATTCCTCAAAGAATACAATATTAAATGTAAACCTTGTATGCCTTATCGACCTGAAACAAAAGGTAAGACAGAAACACAAAACAAGAAACCATCACAATTAGAAAACTATAATGGTACCTATAAAGATTTACTAGATGTTCATGACAAGATGAAGATTATAAATGATGAAGATAATCAAAGTATATCTCAGGCAACTGGAATACCAAGAATAGTACTACTAAAAGAAGAAAAAGGTGATTTTCTTCCACTCCCATCACAGAGTATACAAGAGAAATATCACCTTTCACTTAAACCAGTCGCTGTTACAAAAGATTCACTTATATCTTATCGTTCTAATAAATACTCAGTTCCAAAGAGAATGATAGGCTATAAAGTAGATCTCGTAGTTAAAAACAGTCAACTACACATATATTATCACAATAAAATTATAGCGGTACATAAAATAACCAACAACAAACTAAATATTCTAGATTGTCATCATCTAAAGTATGAAAAAACCACTTCTGAAGGAGAAGTAAATCAAGTTATCATAAATGAAATGAGGAATATAAAATATGATTAATGAAGTATTAGATCAATTAGTGTATTTGAAATTAAAGTCAGCTCACTCCTATTTAAAAGAGCTACATATAAATGATAATATCTCACAAAGTGAAATTAAAGGGCTGTATAAAGTGTTAAAGAAAGAGGTAGAAGCAAAAGAAGAAAACAATAAACTATATAATGTAAAAGTCGCGGCATTTCCATTTATTAGAAAAATAGAAGATTATGACTTTTCATTTCAACCTACAGTAAATGAAGAAAA
>CAYWUU010000198.1:0-1690 GCA_964461405.1 uncultured Erysipelothrix sp. | reverse complement strand
AAGAAGTGTTCAACTTCTCGATGTTCGAACCAAAATCAAACTACGATAAATCTTCCACTTCTAATTGGGTTAAAGGTTTAATATCTAGAAATTAATGAGTAAACATATTTTTACCCACATTCATTTGACACTAACAATACGGATATAAATAGGAAATAATGCAATTTTTAAGATAATCGGCAAATATTTGGCAAGAATTTGGCAAGAAGTTTTTAATAGTATAAGAAAACCCACTAATAAGTGGGTTGATTTTTTATTGGCTGGGCCACCTGGATTCGAACCAGGGAGTGCCAGAGTCAAAGTCTGGTGCCTTACCGCTTGGCTATGGCCCAATTTCATTAGCGCTTTAATATTATAGCATAAGGTAATAATATTTCAACCAAAATTCTTATTTTCCTTGTTAATGTTAGTTTTTTTCGTTAGAGCAACTTATACACAACAAAACCAAAGCAAATGCAACTCCTTCATAGTAGATATATAGACCTCTCTAAAAGAATCACAGATTCTAATAGCCTTAAACATATCACTCAATAAGAGAGAGTCATAATTCAGTTCTCATGTGGAAGAACCCATTCGCATGACTATCACAGTTTAATTACAAGTCCCTCATATTTAACGATTGGTATTCACGAATAATATTTCATACACAAAGTACACACTTGCGTACCGCATTTGTCAGTTCTAAAGTATATGACCTACTATATTAATACACCCCCTTGGCCACGTGCTGTAATCATACACTCTTAATTACAATTCAAAGACGAAATCGGTTGCGAAACTTTGTGAATTCCTTGCACATGTCTTGTATCCAGAGGGGTTTCTTTATATTATATAGTAGTAAATTAGGAGGAAATTATGGATTTATTTGATGGATTAAAGTCTAAAATTGTAGGAAAAGAGATTTCTGTCGTTTTCCCAGAGGGTAATGATGCACGTATAATAGGAGCTGCCGTTCGCTTAGCAGCTGACAACTTATTAAAGCCTATTTTGTTGGGTAATCCCGAAGAAATTCATGCGCTTGGTAAGAGCCATGGGTTTGTGACTAGTATGGTTGAGATCATTGACCCAAGTAAGTATGATAAGCGCGATGAATTAGTCAATGGTTTCGTTGAAAGACGCGCTGGTAAAGCAACGCTAGAGCAAGCAGAAGCATTAATGGACAATGCTAACTACTTTGGAACCATGATGGTTTACTTAGGCTATGCGGATGCATTAGTAAGTGGAGCGGTTCACTCAACCGGTGATACAGTTAGACCGGCATTACAAATTATTAAAACAAAACCCGGCGTATCTAGAACCAGCGGTGCCTTCATTATGACTAAACGTAATGAAGCATACCTATTCTCAGACTGTGCGATTAATATTAACCCCAATGCTCAGGAATTGGCTGAAATTGCGGTTGAAAGTGCTAAAACAGCTGAGTTATTTAATATTGAACCCAAAGTGGCTATGCTAAGCTTCTCAACAAAGGGATCAGGAGCTGGCTCAGATGTTGATAAAGTAGTAGAAGCAACACGTATCGCGAAGGAACTAGCCCCTGAATTTGAGATTGACGGAGAGCTACAGTTTGATGCAGCATTTGTGCCTACAGTGGCTAAACTGAAATCACCAGACTCAAAAGTAGCAGGACAAGCCAAAGTATTTGTGTTCCCTGAAATTCAATCAGGAAACATCGGATATAAGATTGCAC
>CAYWUU010000197.1:0-1725 GCA_964461405.1 uncultured Erysipelothrix sp. | reverse complement strand
AATGGAATCTATCCTCCAATTAATCTATTACCGTCGTTGTCGCGCTTGATGAAAGATGGGATTGGTGAGGGTTTAACTCGTGATGATCATAGTAGTGTTGCCACGCAGGTATTTGCTTCGTATGCGAAAGTAATTGATGTGCGCAATCTTGCTTCGGTCATTGGGATGGATGAGTTATCGAAACAGGATAAGCGTTATTTGGCATTTGGTTCTTTATTTGAGGCGCACTATATAGGTCAAGGTAGTTTGATTAATCACGATATTAAGGAAACTTTGGATTTATCGTGGCATTTGTTGTCGCTTCTTCCTAAGTATGATTTAGACCGCGTTGAAGCTAAGTTATTAACAAAGCATTATGATCATTTGGGTGCGATTGCTTACTTTAAGTCGTTAGATTCTGTATATTTAGATCCTATTTTGTCTGAAGGGATGTGATAGGAATGCTAGTAACCAAGGGGCAGTTAATGGCACAAAAGGAGTCCTTGCGTTTGGCTAATATTGGCTATCAATTAATGGATCGAAAGCGTATGATTTTAATGCAGGAATTGTCTAAGTTAATGGATGATGTTAAGGCGCTTCGTGAAGTCATTGATAAGGCGTATGATGAGGCATATTTGGCACTACAAAGGGCTAATGTGAGTTATGGGGTTATTGATAAGATTGCGCAATTAATCCCCATTGAGGATCAGGTGGGCATTGTATATCGAAGTGTTATGGGGATTGAAATTCCTAAGGTTAGCTTAGAAGAGACGCCTCTTGAAATTCCATTTGCATTAAGTATGAGTAATTCGCATTTGGATGAGGTGTATCTGAAAATGCGTCGGGTTAAATACTATACTGTGATGTTGGCGCAAATGGATACGGGGATGTATCGCTTGGCTAAAGCCATTGAGAAAAGTCGTAAGCGGGCTAATGCTTTGGAGAAAATTGTGATTCCTCAGTTAACGACAGATATTAAGATTATTAGTGATGCCTTGGAAGAGAAAGAACGTGAAGAGTTTTTGCGTATGAAGATTGTTAAGAAGATGGATAAAGGTATGGACTAAAATAATGTTCATACCTTTATTATTAAGGGGTTTCTATATAATTATTTTTGAATTTAGGGGTTCTTGTCATCTCTATATCATGTATAATAGAAATTAATGAAAAATAAGGAGATAGAAATATGTTGAATAAACAGGAGCGTTTAATCATTTCAATAGGGGCTGTATTTACCTTGGCTTCTACCATGGTTTCAACGTTTGCGAATGTCTATTTACTGCAGTATACTGGATCGTTGTTAATTATGACTTTGTATGCGATTTTTAGATATGGATCGCTTGCTATATCGGCGTATATCGCAGCTAAATTATCAACAAAGATTCGTTTTTCGTATGTGATGAGTTTGGGTTTGGTGTTTATTACTTCGGCTGTTTTGACGCTTTTGGGTGTCAAGGAGTTGATTGAAACTAAGCGTTGGTTGTTGTTTTTAGTGGGCAGTATTTGGGGTATGGGTGAGGGGTTCTTTTGGATATCACTCAATACGATTACACAGGTCTCAACGTCGTTGGAAACGCGTATGCGTTTTATCTCTATTAATGGTGTGTTAGTTAACTTTACGACCATTGTGGCTCCTTTTCTTTCGGCCTTTATTTTGTCGTTGTTTGAAATTGAGTTAAGTGGTTATTATGCTATGTTTATATTGGCGATTGTGTTGTTTGTGTTAACGGCGTTGCTATCGTTTTT
>CAYWUU010000196.1:950-1750 GCA_964461405.1 uncultured Erysipelothrix sp. | reverse complement strand
ATTTAGGTAGCATTGTTGAAATGCGCAAGGATCACCCTTGTAAGAAATCAAAACAGTTTGAAATAGTGAGAATGGGCGCAGATATTAAGATTGAATGTCTGGGATGTGGTGCCATTATTATGCTAAGTCGATCTGATTTTGAAAAGAAGTTAAAAAAAGTAGTTAAAAGAGAAGAGGAAAATTAATGGCATTAACGGCAGGTATTGTAGGACTTCCTAATGTAGGTAAGTCTACATTGTTTAACGCGATTACTAAATCGCAAGTAGAAGCAGCGAACTATCCTTTCGCAACGATTGCTCCTAATGTAGGGGTGGTAAAGGTAAAAGACGAACGGATGCAAAGAATAAGAGAAAAGATTGCATCAGAGAAAATCATAGAAACAACCTTTGAATTTACTGATATTGCGGGACTCGTTAAAGGCGCTTCGCAAGGAGAAGGCCTAGGCAACAAATTCCTATCAAATATTAGAGAAGTGGATGCGATTATCCATGTAGTTCGGTGTTTTGATAATGCTGATATTACCCATGTTAATGATAAAGTCGATCCAATCTCTGATATCGAAATTATTGAGATTGAGCTCATGTTGGCTGACTTACAAAGTGTAGACAATAGAATTGGACGCGTAGGCAAGAAAGCAACCGTGGATAAAGAAGCCAAAGTCGAAGTAGAAATTTTATCCCGTTGTAAGGCGGCCCTTGAAGACAATAAAATGTTATCGACCCTTGAGTTTACAGAAGAAGAACTTAAGTATATTAGAACCTTTCATTTCCTAACAATGAAACCCATGTTATATGTCGCAA
>CAYWUU010000196.1:0-940 GCA_964461405.1 uncultured Erysipelothrix sp. | reverse complement strand
TGTTGATGAAGATTCCTTAATTGATATTGAATCTAATCATCACTATCAAGCGGTTAAAGAATACGCAGAAGTTAACCACAAAAAAGTGGTTTGGCTTTGTGCTAAAGTTGAAGAAGATTTGTCAGGACTGGATGATAACGAGAAAAAAGAGTTCTTATCTGATATGGGTGTTGAGGAAAGTGGACTAGATTTATTAGTAACTAAAAGTTATGAGTTATTGCACCTCAGAACTTTCTTCACAGCCGGTCCTATGGAGATTAGAGCTTGGACCTTTACAGAAGGTATGAAAGCTCCTGCTTGTGCTGGCGTTATCCATACGGACTTTGAAAAAGGATTTATTAGAGCAGAAACGTATGCGTTCGATGATTTAATGGAATATAATTCCGAACAAGGCGTACGTGAAGCCGGTAAAATGCGCCTCGAAGGTAAGGAATATGTAGTTAAAGATGGAGATATCATGCACTTTAGATTTAATGTTTAATCAAGTATGATTCTATATCCAGTGTATTATTTTGTGATATAATACGTATATAAGGAGGAATATTATGAAATTAGTCCTTGCAATTGTTTCAAATGATGATGCATCAAGTGTATCAGCAGCCTTAACTAAAGAGAATTACTCAGTGACACAGCTGGCAACCTCTGGTGGTTTTTTGCGTGTTGGCAATACTACGATAATAGTCGGTACGGAAGAGGAACGCGTTGAAAAGTGTATTGCGATCATTGGTGAAGAATGTAAAAAGAGAACTGAAGTCGTTCCTTCAAGCGCTTCCTATGATATTGGAAGATTTGCCTCTTTCCCTATTGAAGTTCCTGTAGGTGGAGCAACAATCTTTGTACTAGATGTAGATCAATTCTTGAAATTATAAGACCTTTATGGTCTTTTTTTATAGTGAAGGAGTCCTAATATGAAACAAAAGACATTTTTAATGTTTAAACC
>CAYWUU010000195.1:0-1769 GCA_964461405.1 uncultured Erysipelothrix sp. | reverse complement strand
GATTTAGATCGTTTTAGAAGTCAAGTAGGTGTAGATCAGCCGAGGATGTTTGTTCCATAATATGAAGAGCTGTTTGGAGATTACATTTATACTAATCCATCAGTTTTGGTTTATTTGGATGAAAATATTCCGGATAGTGAAGTTGATAAACTTTTGGTTTCTTTAGGGGAGTTTGGATATGCTCAAACAGGCGAAGACATTTTAAGAAATTCTAGGCAAGCTGCCGAGAAAACCTTTGACAAAGATATCGTCATGGTTTTTACAATGGTGGGAATTACCTTCGTGTGTATCTTTAGTATGACATTCCTGAATATGAAACGGTACTTAAAGAAGGCGTATATTTACTTATTGGCGGGAGCCACAAAGCGAAATGTGTATGCAATTTATAGTATTTATATGTTGATGATGATTGCTATATCTGGAGTTTTATATGGTTCTATTGCGAATATAGTTACATGGTTAACTAGCGGCTCTGCCACGAGTTATGATATTAGATTTACTATATACAGACCAGATTTATTAACAGTATGTGGTGCGTTGCTATTCATTACATTTTTTATGGGGATGATTAGTTTCTTAACTTTTAAATTCATGACAAATGCATCTGTTACCGAAAACAAGAATAGGAGAAATTAATAAAATGATTAAACTTATGTCTCTTAATAAATACTATGAAAAAAATAAACCTAATGAAGTTCATGCTTTAAATTCAATCGATTTCGAAGTGAAACCTGGTGAACTTCTCGCCATAATGGGAGCAAGTGGATCTGGAAAGTCAACATTACTCAACGTAGTAGGGTGTATGGATGCCTTTGATAGTGGGAGTTATCTACTGGATGGCGTTGATGTTGGAACACTTAATGAAAAGAAACAAGCGAATTTGCGTTGTCAAAGAATTGGGTTTGTGTTTCAAGATTTTGCAGTGATTGATGATGAGACCGTTCTTGAGAATGTCAAGATCCCTTTATATTTCGATAAGAGCGTCCCTCTCCGAACAATGAACAAGAAAGCACAGACGGCTTTAGATCGTGTGCATATTGGTGATCTTTCGAAGCGAAACGTCAACCAGCTTTCTGGCGGGCAAAAGCAACGCGTTGCCATTGCCCGTTCGATTGTTAATGATCCTGCGATTATTTTAGCCGACGAACCAACTGGAGCCCTAGATTCCGTTACGTCCCAGCAAATTATGGATTTATTTATAGAACTGAATAAAATGGGAAAGACGATTATTGTAGTAACACATAATTTAGACATTGCAAATCAATGTGACAGGATTATTTACATTAAGGATGGAAAAATCTAGATGTATTAGAAGTTTCTTTGCTCCGATGTAGTTACCAAATTAATTGCTTTAACTTATTAATAAAGATAGAAATAGGGTACTGACCTAGATTAACGGTACCTAATAGAAAAAGTATTAGCTGGTGTATGAGTTCCGATATTCTATTGGTGATTTGTATCTCAGCTTTTCTTGTATTATATCTTCATTGTAATATTTAATATATTGTATCACTGTTTGTGATACAATTTCATTAGAACTTTTTAGTTGGGGTTCTAAATGAAATGTTTCATGCTTTAGATAGCCATGAAAACATTCTATAGGGGCATTATCTGATGGTTTTCCTGGTCGGGACATACTCGTCGTAATGCCTTTTTCTTTTACCTTCATTTGATAACTATACGATGTGTATACAGCACCTTGATCACTATGGAGTATCCATATGTTGGTTAAAATACCACCGAAACTAGCAGTTTCTGCTTTTGTAGGA
>CAYWUU010000194.1:0-1773 GCA_964461405.1 uncultured Erysipelothrix sp. | reverse complement strand
TCCAAGTCTTTCTCTTTTGATGGCTTACTACCACATCCCACCAAAGTCAAAGCAATCAATACAATAGCGACTAATTTTTTCATAATAATATCCTCCTTTAGTCAGTATATATAAAAAGCGCGCTCTTCCCAAAGGATGAGCGCGCCCATGTTACCACCTTTATTCGCACTAACCTCACGATTAGTACCTCGTCGAGTTCTATCAAACTCCCTTGCTATAACGGGCAACCCCGACTTAACTTTAGTATCCCCTCAGCTAAGCTGCTCCAAGTCCATTTTCAACTTACTTCCACTTGCCTACTTCCACCCAATGTAAGCTCTCTGTAAAGTTTTCATAAATCTACTTTTCTTTTCATTGCATTTTCAATATGTTTCTATAATACCCATTACATTTATGTTTGTCAACACATTTAACTATTTTTCTCATAGAAAAATAGTTTTATGATATTACGTTATATTACCTTTAACTCCAACTATCCAAAATTTTCAATCCTATCTCTACTGCCTTGACGCCCTATTTTACAAACCTTTCATGTATAGTTCTTCCATAATTATTTGTTAATCACCTTAGTATCGCCATAGGTATCCATGATGAAAATACTATTCTCTAAGATAAGATATGCGATACAATTAGAATGAAGTAATTCGCTATCACCACCATTAACGGGGACTCTATATAGATCAAATCCACTAAAACCACCTAAATAGTAAATATACTTGAAATCTGTTTTCATTCTATTCCCAATTTCATGAGTGAGCAGTGTTTTCTTTTTTGTCTTAAAATCAAAATAATTAAAACTAGAATCTTTTAAACTCGTATAATAGATACCTTTATCATCAATTTCAAACATGTATACATCTTCAATAACTAACCTATCTTCCTTTGAAGAAGTGTCATACTTACGTACATCGTAAAAAGCATCTAAATAGTAAATGTCGTCACCAAGAAACGATATCTCTTCTCTTCTAGCATTGAGGTTTAGATTTAGATTTTCAAAATTATTCCCAAAAAAGTCCGTACGAATGAGACCATAATTCAACACCTGATACATATATCCGTCATAGGGGATGATATATTGAATATGATTACTTTCAAGAATACCTAAGTCAGGACTATAGATATTATTTTCACTTAAATAATCACCACCTGTTTTAGTTAAGAACGAAAATGTGCGCGCATCAATTAATGAGATGCCTTTCGTATCTGCAATTGCTCTTGGAACCGCTGAATTATTTGGAATATTTGATAAGTTCCAAGATATTGTCTCAATATTTCTTGTCATCTCTAGTGCATAAATACCGTCACTATGCGCAAATAGTTCTGTACCCTCAATCCCATTCCAGCTACGAACTTTAAGCATCTCCGTTACTTTGACACTAAAAGGAGTCGTTATATCATTTTTAATATCATAGTTATACCACTCTTTTCTTCCTACCGGTTGATAGATAATATGATCTCTCTGTCTAAAAAGGCCTTGATCATAATGTAAATTTAGGGGTGTACTAGTTTTTTTACTATCACTACTACATCCAGTTAAGAATATTAAAAGTACTAATAGAATACGTCTCATACTAATACCCCTTTCTTAAGTTATTTAACGTAATGCGCCAAATCAATACAATAATAAGTATTGATTTGATAGTGATAATACCAAAATCTCTAACACTTTTTATGCGTGTCACTGCAGCCATATAGGGAACGATACTGGGTCCTTGAATCAATCCTGTACCCATAAACCAAGTGGTAGGTAATGGAAAAGCATATAATTCAAAG
>CAYWUU010000193.1:0-1774 GCA_964461405.1 uncultured Erysipelothrix sp. | reverse complement strand
TTTTGACTTCTTCGGTCAGTGGATCTTTATCCTCAGTTTTTTCTTTAAAGTTGTAATAGTGTGATCGACTAATATTTAAAACCTTACACATAGCGCTGATTGGATATTTATCTTTATTTTGTCTAATTATTTTGACTTTCGTCCCATAATCAGCGCCGCTTGCTTTAAAATATCATTTTCCATTTCGAGCTGCTGATTACGTTTGCGAAGTTCAATCAATTCTTTTTCTTCAGGTGTTCGATTATCTTTTTCTTTAAATGAGCCAGATGACTCATGTTGTGCAATCCAACGATTTAGAGTTACTGCATGTAAATCATACTCACGTAAAATTTCTGATTTCTTTTTACCACTTAAATATAAATTAACGATTTGTGTTTTAAATTCTTCTGTGAATGTTCTGCGGGTTCTTTTTGACATAATGGATTCCTACTTTCTTTAATTACATCTTATCAAACAAATTTGTTTATCGCGATGGAGTGGTTATAATAAAGTAGACAGATAGTTAAGCGAATTTGATAAAAATGGAGGATAAAACAATGACAAGAAGAAGTTTTTCATCAGAATTTAAAAGACAAGCAGTTCTACTCGTATTGAATGAAGGAATACCAGTTCAATCCGTCTCTATAAAATTAGAGGTTCATGTGAACACATTGTATCGGTGGATTCAAGAATATGAAAAGCATGGAGAACGTGCTTTCCCTGGGAAAGGAAGTCATGAATTTGTTCGTCAAAATAAAATAAGACGTCTTGAAAAGGAAAATCAAAAACTCAAGGATGAACTCGATCTGCTAAAAAAGTTCGATGCCTTCCTAAAGGAAAACCACGAGTAATCTTTAACTTCATCGACGGGTATCAAGGAAGGCTAAGTGTTGCAGAAATATGTAAGGTTCTAAAGGTATCACGAGCAGGATATTATAAAAACAGAAATCATGGACCTTCAAATCTTGAAATCGAGAACGATGTTCTTAGTCAACTCTTAGCTCAAATTTTTCAAGAACACAAAGAACGATATGGATCGCGACGCATTCAATTCATCCTTAAACGGGATTATCAGTTAACAGTGAGTCGACGACGCATTACTCGCTTACTTCAAGCTCAGGGTTTGTTTACACGAGGTGCTCGTCGAAAGTATCGTCGGCAGCACCAAGAGAATCCAGTTGTACAAGGGAATCTTGTGAATCAAAAATTTGAAGTTGAAACCAAGAACACGCTATGGTTTGGTGATATTACATATATAAAAACAGCGGAAGGAACCTTATATTTAAGCACCTATATTGATGCTTACTCACGTCGAGTAGTCGGTTATCAGATTGAAAATCACATGCGAGATGAATTGGTCACTGAATGCTTAATGGAAGCTGTAAAACATGAAAAACCTAAAAAAGGGCTCATCATTCATGTGGATCAAGGATCTCAATATACAGGACACCGTTTCTTTGACTTGATAAAAGAATGTGGATTTGTCTTAAGTCACTCGCGCAAGGGGAATCCTTATGATAATGCGGTCATGGAGTCTTTCTATAAAACATTGAAGCGTGAAGTGCTTGAAAAATATGGATTTAAAACGAAAGCAGATGCTATCGTTAAAATCGTAGATTATCTCGAAAACTATTACAATGTTAAACGGATTCACTCCAGTTTAAAGTACTTAACACCCAACGAATATGCACTTTCATCAAATTAACTTAACTTTTTGTCCACTAAAGTGTTGACAGTCCACGATATAACTATTTTATTTGTCCACTAAAGTGTAGCCCATCCAACATGTAAAGAA
>CAYWUU010000192.1:0-1783 GCA_964461405.1 uncultured Erysipelothrix sp. | reverse complement strand
ATAAGAGAAATCGTTTAACGTCTTATTCTCAACCTTAATCGCGTAGTAAATAGCAAGTGCTATAGTTTCAATCACTAAACTGTAGTCTACACCTTGTTTACGCATAATCTTCAAGGTACCAAACAATCTTTCTTCGGATGCGAGTTTTCTGAGTGCATCGCGACTGTTTCTCTGAATAGAATCTTCAATTAGAAGATTACTAAATTTAGTAATAGCATTTTGTGCAAACACACTCTGTTCTTCATAACTTATTTCGAATTCCTTTCCATATGCTACGTCCATTTCATTCTTAATTTTAGTAACTATGTCTTTAATATCTCTATCATTTGCTGCCTCAGCTAAGTACTCATACCCTTTGTAGTATCCACATAGTGTAAAATATCTTGTGTAAACTCGGGCTAGTAAAAAGAGAGCCTTTCTTTTAGAATTAAGTTACGACACAAAATCTAAAGGAGTAGCTCTCATGTCCAATTTTAACACAGATATTATTAAATCACTATCACAAGGTATATCAATTGAAGAAATTATTCGTTTAGAACTAGAAGAAGTTATCAATCAATTACTTCTAAATGAATTAACTGTATTTCTTGATTATGAAAAATATGACGTTATTGGTTATAATTCAGGTAACTCAAGAAATGGTTATTACTCTAGATCTCTTCAAACTAAATATGGAGAGATTAATATCAATGTACCTAGAGATAGAAATGGTGAATTTAAACAACAGACTGTTCCAACTTATGATCGTAGAACAGATTCTTTAGAAACGACAATTCTACAACTATACTCACGTGGTGTAACTACTTCAGAAATTGCTGATTTAATTGAAAAGATGTATGGTCATGCCTACAGTAAACAGACAATTTCTAATATCACTAAAGCTGTTGAAGTTAATGTTGAGGCGTTCCATAATAGAACCTTTGATAAGCGATATGCGGCTTTATATTGTGATGCCACAATGTTAAATGTAAGACGTGATAGTGTCGCTAAAGAAGCATTACACATTATAATAGGTATCACAGAGGATGGTCATAAAGACATCTTAGATTACCGTTTATAC
This sequence comes from uncultured Erysipelothrix sp., assembly GCA_964461405.1. Lineage (GTDB taxonomy): Bacteria > Bacillota_I > Bacilli_A > Erysipelotrichales > Erysipelotrichaceae > Erysipelothrix. Next base: position 723 of record CAYWUU010000192.1, on the reverse strand, counting down.
CCTAACGAAGCGGCTTCTAACTATACTGATATGCTTCAAGATTTATCCGAAAGAGGTCTTGAAGAAGTTTTAATTATTATCTCTGATGGTCTTACTGGAATTAGAGATGCATGCTTAAATGTTTATCCGAAAGCTGATCACCAAACATGTTGGGTTCACATTCAAAGAAACATCGCAAAGTTAGTAAGAGCTACTGATAGAAAAGAAATTATGAATGCAGTTAAACCACTATATCAATCCAGTAAATTAGAAGAAGCTCTTCAAGAATATGACAATTTAAAAGAAACTTATGGAAAGAAGTACCCAAAAATATTTAAACTTTTAGAATCAAATGAAAGTTTATATTCTTTTTATAAATATCCAATTCAAATTAGAAGAAGTATATACACTACGAATTTGGTTGAAGGATTGAACAAACAATTAAAACGACAAACTAAAAAGAAAGAACAGTTTCCAAATGAGGACTCATTAGAACGTTTTGTATGTAATTATTTCTTAGATTACAATGCAAGATTAGGATCAAGAATCCACAAAGGTTTTGGTGAAGTCACTATGGAACTCAATGAAATGTTTAACTTACGATATAAAACTAAATAAATGAACATCAATGGTTGTAATCAGCTAAAAGATGTTTACACAAGATTCTTGACACTACCGCTCCTTGTGTTATTTGTCGTAATTATATTATATCTTATTTACTTTATACGACAACTATCCTAACAC
>CAYWUU010000191.1:0-1786 GCA_964461405.1 uncultured Erysipelothrix sp. | reverse complement strand
GCAGCTCACGCTGTTCTGACAATTCAAAATTGGATAATTCAAAATCGGCTTGCCGACAATTCAAAACTCAAAACTCAAAATTCAAAACTCGTATGATTCTATCAACCACCAAGGAGCTTCGGCTCCACATTCCCAGCAATGCCATCGACGAGATAAGTTCTCTTCAAGGCATCCTCGACAACAGCGAGAAAGATTTTCTGCGCGACAAGTTGGGCGACTCGCTCTACAACCGTTTGTGCGAGTATTACCAGACCATTTCGCCCGACGACTTCTTCATGGCAGTAAGCAACGGCGAGCACTCCAAGCAGCCCTGGATGCAACTCCTGCTCATGGCACAGCGCATGGTGACTTACGATGCCATGTCGCGCTTCGCCTACACGCAGGCCCTCTCCATCAACGGTGCCGGCATCAACATGGCTTCGAGCGACGACTACGGCACGGCATCCAAAGACCTGCTCGACAAGAGCGTGCAGGGCTATAAGCGTGAGGCAATGGTGTCGCTCAATCAGATGCTCGTCATGCTCGAAGGTTGGGCGCGAAAGATGGAGACACCCGCACCCATCGCCGATGCCGACACCACAGAGCCATTGCCCACAGAGCCAGAAGGCGAGCCATCGCCCACAGAGCCAGAGGACGAGCAGCACAAGGCCATTGAGGAGATAAGCGTATTGTGGCAGGAGAGCCAGTATTACTACCTCCACCACGACTTGCTCATTGCCACATGCGCCGACCTTCAGCAATACCTCGACATCTACGAGAGCCGTGAGAAGTTCATCCGTCTGCTGCCCGACCTCCACTTCATCCAGGACGAATACATCAGCGAGGCTATCGGCGAAGACACGGTGCAGCGTCTGCTCCACACCACCGACCCCAACGACAAGCCACTCCTGCGCAAGGTACGCCGCCTGATGGTGGCCCACCTGGAGGAGCGCACAACAATACTCACTATTGATAAGGCACGCCGAGCCGCCGCCCACAACGAGGCCATAGCCCTGCGCACCTCCGTGCTCCGGCTCATGGAAATGCGCAAGGCAGTGGATGCTGCCAACAACACACCTACAGACAAGCCCTCAACCAACACCACCGACTCAACCGGCAAAGGCTACGAAAACAATCAGCCAGACAGCAAGATATTCGTATCGCCGCTGCTGTATTAAACAAGGCTATTAGTTCACCATTTAGCAATAAAACAAGAATTATGGAGAAAATTATTCAAACATTGATACCGGCAGTATCGGCACGCATGCTGACCGAAGAACAGCGACAGGCTTTCGAGGAAGGACTGTCGTTGCTGGAAAACAACCCACGCGCAAAATCCTTCGTCAGCGACAGCAGACGCTTCCGCGATTACCACCGTCGCGTGCGCCAGATGATTACCTACCTGCAGACCATGGAAACAACCCGCACTGACACACCGCAGAAGCGAAAAGTGGGCAGACCTACCAAGGAAGCACAGAAGGCGTACAACGAGCAACAGAAACAGAAGGCCCTTGACGAAGCCAAAAAATCGCTGTTTCCGGAAATCAAACCCGATGTAACCCTCCAGCCTCTCACCTACAACGGTATCGTGGCAGACCCCAACGGCGAGAGCATCGCTGCCACCATGCCCAATCTTAAACAGATCCGTCACTTCCTATCTGCGGAACTTCAGGAGCAGGTGAACCTCGTGCGCGACCTCCGCAATGAAATGGCATCAAAGGCTGAACAGGCCAAGACGATGGCCGAAGCCGACGAGAAAGCTCTGGCACAGGGACAGAATGCCATCTATACCGAAAAAGAGATTGCC
>CAYWUU010000190.1:0-1822 GCA_964461405.1 uncultured Erysipelothrix sp. | reverse complement strand
TACATGGTATGGAGCGCTTTATTCAATCGGATACTGCCATGCTTTTCTCCCTAACAACCCTATTTTATGTTTGTATAAGAAATATTCAAATAGAAAAAGAACGAAATATGGAATTACTCATAGATTCCACCCATATTGGGAAGAAATACCATCGTTTTTCTAAATATATCGCGGTTATAATTTTTTCAATTTTAATGGCACTATTTTTTGAACTTATTAACTTTGGTTCCTTTTATGTATTTGATATCCTTAAAGGCCTTGAAGCCCCCATTTACCAATTAAAGTCTATGGCCACTTTCCCCTATAACCTTACGGTATTTATAGCGCTAATCTTACATTTCTTGATGAAAGCCTCGTTTTTGGCTTTTTTCGGGGTTTTCATTACGTTTATTGCTTCGAATTTTCGAAGAGTTATTCCAACAGTGTTTGTGATGATCCTTGTATTACTTAATAACGATTCTTTTTTACTAGTGAGCCGTGGTATTAATCAATTGAAAATTACACATAGTATTATATTATTAGTATTAGCATTACTTATACCTAGTGTAGACCTTATAATAGGTAGGGAAAGGCGTTTATCATGATGGCTGTATTTAAAGAAGAGTTTAGAAAAATTAGTCGGCGTAAACTAGTGGTAGTCCCCTTTTTAGCATTTCTATGTGCTAGCATCTTTCTTTCAGTTGAAAACAGAGGCGTTGCAACCTTTAATACTGAAAGAGAAGAAAAACTTTATTCACAAGAAGTTAAAAATGTGCTTGGAACCTATAGTACGGATACCCATGCAGCCATTATTAAAGAACTCGCAGAAAAGAAAGATTTGTACGAACAAGTACGCCTTAATCCAATGAAAGAATATACGCTCGTTGATCTTGAAACCGAAATAAATGTTCTTAATCTTCTATGCAACCAGTTGAATTACGTTAGGGAAAACCCTGATAAAAGACAGGTTATTATGGAGGCACCATGGGATAGATTAATTCAAGAAATTAGAGTGCAACCCTTTCCTGTTATTTTGATCGTTTTTATTAGTGCTTATATTTTCTATATGGAAAGCCCTAACGAAATGTATTTATTGATTGAGTCTAGCATTAATGGCAGAAGAAAAACAAATCAAAGTAAGTTATTACTTATATTCTTAGGAATAATTACATTAGTCCTCGTTCCTGAATTTACTAAGTTAGCGGTTGCTATGCCAGGTTCATGGCTTGCCCCCCTACAAAGTCACCCCTTTTATGGATATACGACCTTAAATCTAAATCTTTTACAGACCTTTTTACTTATTAATCTCATTAAAATCATGGGACTATCTTTTATATCGTTACTTTCTGTACTCCTTGTAAAACTAACGAAAAATTTGATCGTTACTTTTATAATCCTTGTTGTCGCCCTAATAGCACCTTTCTACGTTCTGAAAGTACCGTTGGTAAGAGTTTGGATCCCTACTAATTTAATGACTCCCGCTTGGTTACTCAACTTTCCTAAACCCATAAATATGATACTTTCGGGAAACACAATTAATTCAAGTAATACATTTATCGTGGTTACTGCTGGACTGACGTTGCTATTAGCTACCTATGTATGGCGCTCAAGGAAAGTCATTTAGCGTATCTTATCCAGGCATTAAATGGTATAATACATTAAAAGAAGAGGGATAACATGAAGGAATTGATACGAGAGTTTAATAAGAAAGATAAGTTTGCGTATACATTGATTGGTATACTGGGGCTTATTTCTATGTACTTGTTGGTGAGTATATTAATTATATTAATAAAATAAGGTGTAATGGATTAATCCAATACACCTCAGACTGTAGACAAACCCC
>CAYWUU010000189.1:0-1838 GCA_964461405.1 uncultured Erysipelothrix sp. | reverse complement strand
TGAGAAAGTAAACACGGGCCAAACCATTCTTAAGTTTGCGGCTAGTGGGTTATATATTGAGTTAGAGAATGACATAGTAGTTGATTTACTGGATTTTCATGATCGTCAGTTTGCGCAGATTGATGGGTATAAAAAGGATTTGGTTCCACTTCATGATCCAACAACTTTCTTTAGGCTTAACGTAGAATATGAAGATAGGCCTGATCGTTTTATAAGCGGCAGTTATGATCGAGATTCTCTGCCAAATGATTGGAGTCATTTTATTGAAGAAATATCAAGTACATTCAAATATATAGGATTGTATAATTCTTTTGACGCTAACTTATATAATATGCCCAAGCGTATGCAAGGAGATTATATATACTTAAGTGTTTCCTTTGATAATGGAACACAAGACTACTTCTATATGACTGATGATGAAACTATTGCGGTTGGTGAGTATATAGTTGTTCCTGTTGGAAATTATATGGGCGTTAAGGTTGGTTTAGTTACAAAAGTTAGTTATTTTAGTGAACAAGATGTACCGTATCCCGTTAAGCTTACTAAAAGAATTATTGGTCGTTATGAGTTTTTAGAACTAGAGAATGAGTAGGGGCTAAGGCTCTTTTTTTATTGTGAAAGGGGTTCACATACTTTTGTAATCACATAATCATTGATTAGAGGATTCGATGGTAAGATTACGCCACCTATAATAAAGGAGGCGTAGGTTTATGAAAAAGTATAAAGTGGCTAAAAAGTGGTTGGATGTTATTGAAAACCATGAGAATGGAATTGATTATGAATATGGTGGTATGCTTGGAAATGATTTTTTAGAGGACTTGAGTTTGCATCAATCTAATTTTAGTATTGATACGTTCGATTTAGATGATTTAAATAGTGATGATAGTTTCGATGAATACCTTTTAGATGTAAGTAGTTCCAATGAACTAGTCAATGTTATATTGGGGTTGTGGAAGTTCAATGAAATCGATACTGAAAATATTAATTTGAGATACAGTACTTTGAAAAACTCAATGATTAAGTCAGGGCTGACTAAGCTGTTGGAACTTGAACGTCCGAATTGTATTGAAATAAATAAAAATATATCAAAGATTGAACTAACTAGTTATATACCATACATCGATGGAAGTACGTTTTTAAATCAAGAACTGACTATTACTAAAGAGGGAAAGGTAAATATAAGACAGTATAGAAGTAAATCAGAAAACCTCTTTACACCAATATTGCCAAGGGAAGTCGATATTATTACTACAGTATGGATCAAGGACGAGGAAGTAAGTATAATCTTTGATATGATTCGCGATTTCTTTATGTTTGGATATGAAGTAAAACCTAGAAGAACAATCCCAAACTGGGATTTGGTAGTTTTAAATGGTCAAGTCCCAAAGAAGTATTCCGGAAATTGCATCGATGACTACTATCAAAGGTTGAATAAGATTAGTGATTTAATACGGGAGTTCACGGGATTGGGGTATATTAATGCTTTTTCACTTCCTAAATTGTCGAGTTTAAAAAGTATTACATTTGAATATAGGAGTGCAGTCAATCAGGTCGATGAAAAATGGTTCTTTGATGATGAAAGTACCTATTTTACCAGTTTTGGTCATTTAGAAAGAAGTTTTAAATTTAATGTGTCGGTGATGGAGATTCTAAGAAATTTGGATTCTCATTTCTTTAGTAACTCAGTTTCATGGTCTGATTGCTCATACGCATCTTTCGAAAGTTACTTAGAAGAAACAGATACTCTTAATATCAGTTTTAATTATGAAAAGTATTCTTTTTACATAAATTATCTATTTGTTAAAGAAGCACTACCTATTGAATGGGGGTCGCTTGCT
>CAYWUU010000188.1:0-1874 GCA_964461405.1 uncultured Erysipelothrix sp. | reverse complement strand
TCAAAGTCATGGCTTTATAAACAAGAAGACATTAGGACTAGAATAGAAAGATTAAGAGGACAGCAGATTAGTGAATTAATACCCCGTAAACAAAGTAAAAGTATCCGATCTGAGGATGTATTAGTAAAGACCTTAAAAACTCGTATTAAGGCATTAGAAGAAGAGAATAAGCAATTAAAAGATCAAGTTCAAAAATTATATGGCAAGTTGTTTTAGCTTTTTTGTATATTTTTATGATGGTTTTCTTAATTTTATATAGAAGTTATGTAATATCTTCAGCTTAGTGTAGGTTTTAAAATAAATTTTGATTAATAACACCGTCGGTGTTATTCCAGAAAAGACCAGATTGTTGAGGAAAGTAATCACCTATTCCTAGATGATTCAATTGGGATTGTGAACAAATGTACTTACACTAACGTGGCAGGTTAGTGAAAGAGTACAGATTGATATTTGACAAATCAGGCCCATATGTTATACTTGAACTAACTTATGATGAATGGAGGCTTCTTAATGATTGATATCCTAACTTTGAACCGTTAGTTTAATACGTTCAAAGGCTCTGCTTATGCTCAGAGTATTAGGATAAATCTGTCTTCTTATAGGAAACCTTTATTATACGGTTATAGTAAAAAGGGGGAGAGGAATCTTCCTCTTTTTTATTTTAAAGGGAGATCTCCCATGACACTTCGTAGAAAAGGGTACATCAATGAATTTGATGGCTTATTTGTGATACCAACAATCGGATTAATCCTGTTGAAATTTTATATTTCTATATTTAGAGCATAGGCAGATTGCCTGTGCTCTTTATTTTGTTTGTTTTAAATTGGTATTGAATGATACCAATATTACATGATTAATGGAGGAGATTATTTATGACATTTAATAACAATGAAAATACACGTGTGTGGTTTATTACAGGTGCAAGCAGTGGACTAGGATACGAATTCACAAAAAAAGCATTGGAGTCAGGAGAGAAGGTTGTTGGTGTTGCTAGAAATATTGAAAAACTGAATGAGTTAAAATGCCAGTTTGAAGGAATGTTACTTCCTTTAAGTCTTGATGTTACTGATAGAAGTGCTGTTTCGACTACAGTGGAAACTGCCATTAAACATTTTGGAAGACTCGATATTGTCATTAACAATGCAGGGAATATGGTAATGGGAATGATTGAAGAATTTAGTGAAGATGAAGTTAGAAGCCAAATGGAAACTAATTTCTTCGGTACAGTATGGGTAAGTCAAGCTGTTATGCCGTACTTGCGGGCACAAGAATCAGGTCATATTATCCAGATATCTAGTATTGGTGGACTGATTAGTGGTCCAATGTCGGGAATCTATAGCGCTAGTAAATTTGCTTTAGAAGGATTTAGCGAGGCTTTAGCACAAGAAGCTGCACATTTTGGTATAAAAGTATCTATCGTAGAACCTGGAGGTTACTGGACGAATCTATACTTAAAAATGAGTTTTACTACACAGAAAAAAGAGTATGATTCATTACGTGAAAAGTTGGCCCAACAATATTCAAACGAATCGGTGGATAGTGATCCTAAGTTAGCCGCCGAAGCTATAATGAAACTGGTTAATAGTGAGAATCCGCCTCTCCGATTAGTTCTGGGAAGCCTTGTATATGATTTAGCTGTTGAAAATGCAGAAAAACGTATATTTACATGGAAAGAGTGGGAATCAGTCAGTCGTTCTTCGGAACATGGGATTCCTGCACCAGAAGGATACGGAATAATTGAGGAATAGAAACCCTAAGAAATAAACTCTCTAAACTACAAAAACTAATTAATGATTTAATATGTTTATTAACTTAATCGCCGGGCGCAACGGCTTTCGTCATTGCGTCTCTGGGAGCAGCTTGGTCTTCAACTG
>CAYWUU010000187.1:0-1895 GCA_964461405.1 uncultured Erysipelothrix sp. | reverse complement strand
GTGCTTTCAATGAGAACGCCTCAGATATTCATATTGAACCCGAACAAAATTTAACGAGAGTTCGCTTTAGAATTGATGGAACCCTTCATGAACATACTACCTTGAAATCAGGACTTCATGATCTAGTTACCACACGTATCAAGATTATTGCAGGAATGAATATTGCTGAGAAGCGAAAACCATTAGATGGTGCATTTAGACACCAAATGGATTATGATGAAGTTGATATTCGGGTATCCTCTATCCCAACTCCATTGGGAGAGAAACTGGTGCTTCGTATATTAGGGGCCGATAAGAATATATCTTATGACCTTGATTCCATTGATATTAGTAAAGAAAACAAAGAAAAGTTAAAAACTATTGCACAAGTGCCCCATGGTATCTTATTATTAACAGGGCCCACAGGTAGTGGTAAAACAACCACACTATATTCTTTATTACATGAAATTAGCTCAGATGAGATTTCAGTAGTTACCGTTGAAGATCCGGTTGAGAAATCATTTGAGGGTATAACTCAAGTACAGATTAATGCAAAAGCAGGATTGACCTTTGCGAACAGTTTGCGCTCTATCTTAAGACAAGACCCTGATGTAATCATGGTCGGTGAGATTCGAGATGCGGAAACTGCTACCATCGCAATTCGTGCCGCTATAACAGGGCACTTTGTACTATCGACATTGCATACCAATGACGCTCTCTCTTCCGTAACACGACTAGTGGATATGGGAGTTGAGTCTTATATGGTTGCCTCCTCACTCAAAGCTGTCATTGCACAGCGCTTGGTGAGAAAAGTTTGTCCCCATTGTGCCATAAGAACAGAACTTAGCGCCGATGACAAACTCTTAATTAATGACACTGATCTTACGCATGCTATGAAAGGAGGGGGATGTGAGCGATGTAATCAGTCAGGTTATATAGGCCGAAGAGCCGTATTTGAGATTATCTTTATTGATGAAACTCTACAAGATCTGATTGCTTCGAACGCAAGTATGCATGTGCTAAAAGACTACGCTATCTCACAGGGAACACAGTTCTTAAGAGATGATGTTATACGACTCATAAAAGAAGGCGTTACAAGTGTAGACGAAGCACGTAAGATATTATTCAGTGTAAATTAATGTAGTGAATTAATTCTATTTAGGAGAAGGAGAAATTAAAATGAAATTAATTAGAAAAGACAAAAAAGGTTTTACATTAGTAGAACTTATCGTAGTTATTGCTATCTTAGCAATTCTAGCATTAATCTTAATCCCAGCTATTACAGGTTACGTAGATAAAGCGAACAAGTCTAAGAACCAAGCGAACGCACGTGGACTTTACTCACAGGCTAATTTCGAAATCTATACTTATGATGGTACTGTAGATCAAGATGCGATTGTTAAGATAGAAAAAGATATCAAACCAAAAGTTGGGGATGTGAAGATTAAATATGATACTACAACTGGAAAGCTAGAATATGTTACATATTATCCAAGTGGAGATAAAACTAAACCTAAGGATGCGATGACATTCGATGGTTCTGGGTTTAATCCTGGCGAAACACCAAAAACTCCATCAGGTGGTGGTGAAGAAGGTTCTGGTCCTAAAGCTACTCATTAAGCTAAATAAACTGTAGAACCATAAATAGTTGGCTAGTAACAAATATTAGTAAAGTATTTAGAGGGCATATGTAATTGTGCCCTTTTTCCATTAACAGACTTCCGATTTATGAACTATTGGGTTATAATATGGACAATACAACAAGAAAAGGGTGATGGGGGTATGTTTGGTAACTCTGAGGTACTAAATATTATTTTGTTGTTAATCTTTGGCGTTAATGTTGCTTGGTTAATGATGCGTTGGGGTCGACGGAATAGTGAGAGTTTATATGTTTCTGCTTTGGTTGATTCTAGGGC
>CAYWUU010000186.1:0-1914 GCA_964461405.1 uncultured Erysipelothrix sp. | reverse complement strand
TTTATAATATACATATGGACACAACGATTCATACATCTATATTTCATAAGTTTGTAAAAAGTTATGATGACAAGACCTATCCGATCAATAACACTATTAAATCGATTATGTTTAATAATATTGATTATCTTTCGAATCTTAATAAATCTAATAAAGCCAGACCCACTGTTCTTGAAAATGTTGAAAGAATGATTCTATGTGGGTCTGTTTTTTTAGGTTATAATCTTTACGAATGTCCTAACTGTAACAAAGAATCACTAATGCCTCGAAGATGTCATTCTCGATTTTGTAATTCTTGTGGTATTAAATACGCAAAGCAACTCGCTGCAAAAACTTCTTCCTTTTGCTTAAATACAGTTCATAGACATATCGTCTTTACCATTCCTCAAGAACTACGTAATTGGTTTCTTCAAGATCGATCTAGACTTGATTTATTATTCATTGCTTCTCGGAATACTATCAGCTCCTTGGTTAACGATAAGCTTTATCGAAAAACTAAAAAACTAGGACTTAAAAACACTCGGTATCTCTATAAAAACTATCGAGGTGCTAAAGATTTTGGAATGATCGCCACTCTGCATACGTTTGGACGAGATCTTAAATGGAATCCTCATATCCACTCACTGGTTCCTGAAATGATATATGATAAAAAGAATGATATAATAACGCCATTTACTCACTTTAATTACCCTAAACTTAGAAAAACATTTATGTTTGAACTTCTAAGACTAATTGACGAAGAAGTTGATTACTCCTTCTATAAAGAGAAATCAGAACTTTATAGAAAGTATAAGGATGGATTCTATGTGTACGCAAAACCTATGGAAGAATTTGAAGAGTTCAGTAAAAAAGATCATTCGAAAAATATTAACGCATGTATTAGTTATTGTATGAGATATGCCGCTCGACCTGCTATGGCAGAAAGTAGGATTGACAACTATGATATTGATAAGCAAACGGTGACATGGCATTATACCGATCATAAAACCGATGAGCTCATCGTTGTTTGTGATGACGTCATAGACTTCATTCACAAACTAATTATTCATATCCCTGACAAATATTTCAATTGTGTTAGATACTATGGATTTTACGCTAATGCTGCTTCAAGTACACTTGATCGAGTTCATTTACTTCTTGGTATGAAACAAAAGAAAGACTTTCGTAAAGCTGAACGAAAGGCCAAAAGGAATAGAGCTTTAAATAAACTAAAATACAGAACTCATTTAATTGACTCTTTTCAAAGAGACCCTTTAAAATGTAGTTGTGGACACTATATGAGAATCATATACATTTTCAATCCACTAGAAGGGATATCTAATGATGGAATATTCAGAAAAAACTGTATTAATGAAATGCAAAAAATGCAAATACCAAGAGCAGGTCCCTCTATGGGTACTGGACGAACTAGAAAGTTACGATGCTGAAGTTGAAGAAAGAGTAATGTATTGTCCAGAGTGCGATGCATTGATGAAAGAAGTAAAACTTAATATTTACGCTTAAATACTTTTTGAGTCTAAATATTTATAAAGGGATGTGGTAAAGACAAATTTTACCGCATTCCTTTATTCTTACTGACGAAAGGAAGTTCTTAATATATTAAAAAACAGTCCGTAGACTGTTTAATATTTTTTCCAAACTACACGATTAATATAGTCTGTATATGATAGGATAATTCTTAAAACTTTGTCTGAAACATTAGTTATATTGTAATCATCAGCAAGTCTTAATGTATCTTCACTCTGAGTCTCTAATACTTCTAAACCCTGCAAGATTCTCTCTTCATTTAAACCAACCATCATAACTGATGCCTCTTCCATTGCCTCAGGTCTTTCGTGAGCCTCACGTAAATTAAGCGCTCTAAACTTAAGAATTGATGATTCCTCACTGATTGTCCCACTATCACTTAAAGTC
>CAYWUU010000185.1:0-1920 GCA_964461405.1 uncultured Erysipelothrix sp. | reverse complement strand
ATGGCACTATGAATGCCAAAGTTACGCGCCTCATAGGAAGCCGTGGTTACAACAGAACCCCTAACATCCCTACAAACAACCACCGGTTTTCCTTTCAGTGCTACATCTTCAATAATGTGTGCACTCGCAAAAAAAGCGTTAATATCGATATGAAAGATAACACGAGCCATTCTAACCCTGCCCTTCTTGCCACAAATTTTCAGCCGCCTTAAGGGTATCAGGATCCGTATTACCTGATATCATAAGAGCCAAATTAAGAATACGATCTTTTGGATTAAGTAAAGAAACACTGGTAACCGTATCCTCATGAACTTCCTCTTTTGAAATTAAATATTGATGATGCGCAAAAGCAGCAACGGTTGGTAAATGCGTAATACTGATGACTTGAGCATCTTTAGATAACGCGCGCATCTTCTCACCAATACGTTTTGCGACCTTACCACTCACTCCCGCATCAATTTCATCAAATATCAACGTAGAAATTCCTTGAATTCTACTAAATATCACCTTTAGACCCAACATAACCCGTGATAACTCGCCCCCACTGGCTACTTTAGATAAAGGCGCCAAAGCCATACCCTTATTTAAACTAATATAGAATGAAACCGATTCATTACCTAATATATTATAGGAAGTTGGCTCAAAAATTACCTTAAACTGAGTATTCTCAAGCAATAACTCAGATAACTCACTTAAAATACTATATTCCAATTGCTTAGCTGCTTCCTTACGCATATTTGAAAGAGTTGCAGCATTAAGTTCAAGTTGTGCCAATAAAGATTGAGACTCATTTTCTAAATCTTCTAAGAGTTCCGCAAAATGATCTACTTGATTAATTTGTGACTCAAGATTATCTTTCTTCGCCATCACACCTTCAATTGAACCATACTTTCTAATTAATTGATTATAACTCACCAAACGCAAATTAAGTTCATTAAATTCACGCTCATCAAATACAAGCTCCCTATTAAGCGCTGCGATTTGTTGACTAATATCTTCCAACTGAAAATAGGCATCCTTAAAGTCAGGTTCCAGATCAGGATATAACGCAAAATCCGCCATTATATCGTATAACTTACCCACTACATTGTCGTTACCACTTAAAGTCTGTTCCATTGAATCTAACTTTGCTTTATGCTTTTCAAAGTTATCCAGAACACTAAGCCGTTCCTTTATTTCATAATAATCCTCGATTGAGGGTTTAATTTTATTGATATCAGCCAGTAAAAACTTCGAAAACTCGATCTGGTCCTGATTAAACTGATGCTCCTTGAACGTTTCTATTTCTTTAAGTTTAAGCATATAAGCTTTATAAACTTCCTGATAATTACGAATGACTTCATGATGATTCATATAGTCATCTAATAACTTAATATGGTTTTTCTCATTTAGCAAATACTGTGTTTCGTGTTGCGAGTGAATATCCAAAATAAATGATACACAATCACGAACGGTACTAAGATTTACAATTCGATTATTAATCCGTGATACCGATCGACCGTTAGTACTCATAACTCTACTTAATACGACAAGGTTATCCCCTGCCTCAATTAAATCCATTTCATTAAGATAAGCATAGGCATTAGAAGAGGCTTCAAGTTCAAATACCGCTTCAACCGAAGCAGAATCTGATACCTTACCAATAATGCTTGCGCTGCTACGGCCTCCCGATACAAAGTTCAAAGCATCAACAAAAAGCGACTTACCTGCTCCTGTTTCCCCGGTAAAGGCATTAAACTGGTTCGATAAATCGATGGTAATATTATGAATTAACACAAAGTTATTAATGGATAATTGAACTAACATAAAACCTCCTATTTAGGTAGAATTTCTAAGACATCATCAACATTTAGTTTGTATTTTCTACGAATGGTCCGGCCACCATATTTAAGATAGGCATGTTGAAGCCCCATATTTATA
>CAYWUU010000184.1:0-1930 GCA_964461405.1 uncultured Erysipelothrix sp. | reverse complement strand
AAGACCTGCCTTAATGCGTTCTATGTTACACCAACCCCATAACGAAACGATTCATTTTAAATATAACTACCGCTCCAAGGATAATCTAGTTAGTTATAATAATACGCTTTTTAGTAACTTAATGAACACCTTAGATGAAGGCAGTTATGACCAAAAGGATTTAGCCAGTGTTAAACCCCATGTTAAGGATAAAAACGGCCTAGATAAAGTCAATATTCAAACGCAGAGACATCATAGTATTGACTTCAATATTTATACCCATGGCGAAGCTTCTAATCGAAACTTCGACGCAAAACACGCCTTACTTATTGCGGATACTATTTATGAGCTCATGAATCAGGGATTAACTATCGATTATGAGGACGATGAAAACAATCTCATCCTTGAACCTTTAGACTTTAAGCATATTACAGTATTAGTAAGAGGCCATAGTGCTAAAACAGCTTTAAAAGCGGCCTTTGATAGTGCCAATATCCCCCACAATATTGTTAATCACCAGGGGTTTTTCCAATCGGATTTGATGAAACAAACTATCGATTGGTTGCGTTACTCTATAACATCCGATTCCTATTATCTGGTTTCTATCTTAAGTTCACCCTATATAGGACTGTCTTTGGATGATATCAGTAAACTTAGGATTCATTCTAAGCACGATCCTTTAATTAAGTCACTAAGTACCCTCTATCCATTAGCCTACGAAACTATCATGACAACCCTTGAGGCATGGAAAAACATGGATTTAATCGAAGCCCTTATTTATCTATCTACACTTAACGACGCCTATCAAAATGCATTCTCCCTTCAAGCCAAAACTAACTTTGACTTTCTTTTGGAGAAAGCCAGTAATTATCAATCCATGGGTAATCCAAGTATCCTAGGGTTTGTGGATTATATTGATGCTCTAAGTGAAAAATCACGATTCTCATCGGAAGTAACCGACAGAGTCTCTGAATCCAAAACACTTGATAAAGACGCTAATTACGTCAATGTTGCCACTATGCACGCTTCCAAGGGATTACAATACCCTTTGACCATTATATGGCCTGATAAGGCTGTAAACCAGCGTGATAGCAGCAAGAATGTTGTGTCCGATGATTTATACACCCTATCGATTAAAGATACCATGGGGCCCTTCTATAGCCAACGCACATCACTCTTGCGTACCTTAACAACGCATAAGCAATCAATAGAGAACATTCAAGAATACTTACGTTTGTTTTATGTTGCCCTTACTCGCGCAACACATAAACTGGTGATTGTCGACTTAGTCAGTGAAAAACACGTTCTAGAAACCACCTTAGATACTTACTTACTTCATAACTTTAAGAGTGCCAGTCAATTAATAGCAGCAGGATCACCCACATACTTTGATGCATCACAACACGTTAAGCCCATTGATATTAATAACTATAGGGGTCACTACAGTTTCAAGGCACTTATGAAGCAGGAGACCAGCGATATTGAAACCTTTACAATTCCTAATTATCCACATCTAGAAACACCTCCCACCATGAACTTAGAGTTTTTCCCCAATTTCTTAGAGGCTACGCAATATGGTACGAATTTACATAAGGCGCTGGAAGAATTACCCCATCGCTTGTGGACTGAATATGATTTAAACGCGTATGCACAAAATATAAAGAATACATTGATGAATTACAATACCCATGCCTTTACACAAGAACTCTATACCTATCCAACGATAGAACATGAAATGCCTATTTTATATCGCAGTGATAAGGGCAGTGTACAAGGTTATATAGACTTTTATGCGGTAAACCATAATTCAGTTGTCTTAGTTGACTTTAAGAGTGATGCTACTGATATTGATACAATTAAGCAACGCTATATAGAACAAATCGAAAACTACAAAAAAGCCCTTAGTATTAACTACCAATGACTTGAAATTAAAGCATTCATTTATATTATC
>CAYWUU010000183.1:0-1930 GCA_964461405.1 uncultured Erysipelothrix sp. | reverse complement strand
CCAGTTGTACTAATCGCAATTACATTTGCGCTAGCATTTGTAGGATCTTACTTTAATTTCTTATAATAAAATAAAGGGGCTGTAACGAATTAAAAGCCCTAAACGAAAAAAAGAGAGACTGAGCATATTTGTTCAGTCTCTCTTTTGGTATAATGTATGTATGGAACAAATACAAGTAAATGATCCGTACTATACAACCCATAAGCAAGATTATTATAGTACAGTTCAATTAAAATTACCAGTAGATATTTCATATTCGATAGAGGAAGATGATCCTGTTAGAACATTTATGGAAGTCATGGGAGGCATAAATTTACGAAGATTCTTCAAACGACCAAGACGTGGTCGTGAAGGATACAATGACACCATACTGTTAAAGATTGTCTTATTCGCTTATATGGAGAATATCAGAAGTTTAAGATCAATAGAAAAAGCCTGTAAAACTGACATACGATTTATGTGGTTATCAGGTGGATTAAAACCAAGCCATATGGCATTTCAAAGATTTATCAGTGACCGCTTAATCGCTGAGATTGATTTAATTTTTTATGAAGTCATTCAACACCTGATTGAGAAAGACTCAATTAATACGGATGTACTCTATATAGATGGCACGAAGTTTGAAGCTAACGCCCACAAGTTTACATTTGTGTGGAAGCGCGCCATACTAAACTATCAATCGAATCTATATACTAAAATAACCAAAGAAATACAGTCGATAAACACCTTAGAGTGTTTTAACTATGACATAAAGAGCGCCTACTCAGCGGCTGATTTAGAGCCTATCTACCGCGATTTAGTATTTCATTGTCTGAAGCATGACATAAAGTTTGTGTATGGAAAAGGCACTCGTAAGAGCGTTTATCAACGTCACTATGACCTCATCAAGTCCTATGCAGACAAATTAGTTGAATATGAAGAACACCTTAGAATATGTGGAGAACGCAATAGTTATTCGAAAATCGATCACGACGCGACCTTTATGCATGGTAAGGAAGACTATTACAATAAAACAGGGATTTTCAAACCCTACTATAACGTACAAATCGGAGTAAGTGATGAATACATAATGCATGTAGGTGTATATCAAAACCCAACGGACACAAAGACCTGGATTCCTTTTTTTGAATCCTATAAAGAACACTTTGATACCCTACCCACAAAACCTGTGGCAGATGCAGGATATGGCAGTTATGACAACTATCTCTACTGCTTAGAGAATGGAATGGAGTTATATATGAAATATAACCTCTATAGTAAGGAAAAAGAGTCCCAGTATAAAAAGCGAAAGTATACTTACAAAAACATGGAACACGACCATGAAACGATCACCTCAAAAGATGGACTCGTATACATCTATTCTCATGATACTATGAGCACAAAAACAGACTATCCCTGTCTAACGCAAATATTCAAACTCAAGGATGAATATATGGATATTAGGGAAGACGTTAAAGCACCCAAAACGATTAGTTATAATCCTATACTGATGGAACTACAACAAGAGGCAAAAAGGAACTTAGATAGTGATGAGGGTATAGACTTAAGAACAAAACGGTCAATTCAGGTTGAGGGTGCCTTTGGAGACATTAAAAATAACATGGAATACAGACGAATTCAAAGACGTGGGATTAAAAATGTGGAGAACGAAATATATTTGATATGTATTGGCTTCAACTTAAGAAAGTTTCATAATAAAAGATATCGAAAATTGAACTAATAAATTAAGTAAAATGAGTAAAATCCTTTTTAAGTCGCCTAAAATACAGTCTAAAGAGGATTTTTAACATATATAAAATCAAAAGAAAGAAAAAAAGAGCTATAACGCTCTAGTATCAAATTGACGCGTCAATTTAATCTATTTCGTTACAGCTCCTTTTGATAATATTCTTATCGGTTGTAGAATTCAACAATTAAGGCTTCGTTAATT
>CAYWUU010000182.1:0-1933 GCA_964461405.1 uncultured Erysipelothrix sp. | reverse complement strand
TTAAATTTGGTGGAGCTTATCGGGATCGAACCGATGACCTCCTGCGTGCAAGGCAGGCGCTCTCCCAGCTGAGCTAAAACCCCAAATTGTGTCATGATTAGAACGAATGGTGGGCCTGATTGGATTCGAACCAGCGACCTCACCCTTATCAGGGGTGCGCTCTAACCAACTGAGCTACAGGCCCGTTTTCCATGACTGCTTACTTATAGTACCATTAAGAATTATATATGTCAACAATTAAATAGAAATTCGATAAATAATGTGTGTGCATGGGGGCTTCTTAGTTTTATACGTTGGGTATGTTAACGTTTATTAACAAATCTAATTAAATTTGGGTTTCTATATATGGTATTCTATGATTGAGTATGTATGTAAATAAATGGAGGATATTATGTTTATATTTGCGGAAACAGCGTTGCCACCTATTGAGATTAATATAATTCTTGCGGGATTTGCTCTGTTTGTGGTGGGTATTCAGTTTCTTGGTGATGGATTAACCGAAGCAGCTGGTACTAAAATTAATGATTATATTGAAAAGTATACGAGTAATTTGTTTATGGCGATCTTGGTGGGTACGGTTATTACGGCCATCATGCATTCAAGTACCGCTGCTACAGTAATATCTATTAGTTTGGTTCGAGCGGGTATGATGTCTCTTGAACAGGCGATTGGTATTTCGGTTGGGGCTAACTTGGGGACGACGATGACGTCCTTGATCATTGGTTTGAATGTGGAGGAACTGGGTTATTACTTTGTGTTTGTGGGTGTAGTAATCATGGTCTTTACAAAGCGTAAGCAAATGAAAAATGTGGGTAATGTGATGTTTGGATTTGGTTTATTATTTGTGGGTCTTGAAATGATGAGTAGTAAGCTTTTGGTAATTCAAGAATATCCACAGTTTACTGATTTTATGTTCTCGCTTAAGGATCATCCTTGGTTGGCTCTGGGGGGATCTACCATTGCGACGGTAATTATTAATTCTTCAACGGCTGTTATTGGGATTGTTCAGAAGTTATTTACTACGGGTGAGATGGATATGATAGTTGCATCAGCGTTTGTGTATGGATCGAACGTTGGGACGACTTTAACGGCCATTGTGGCGACTTTAGGTGGTTCGGTATCAACAAGACGTGCGGGTTGGTTTCATGCAATTTATAACGTTATAGGCGCCTTATTAGGGATGATAGTTATTGTACCATATTCAAATATGATTACTTATCTAAATACACTGATGGGAGGAACTCCTGAGTTAGCGGTTGGATTGAATCACTTTGTGTTTAACTTACTATCAACATTCTTAGTCATTCCATTTATACCGGCCTTTATTAAGTTATTGGAAATTATTATTCCTGGTCAAGATAATATTAGATCTCGTGAGAAGATTGAACCAATGGATGAGAACTTAATTACAGTATTCCCAGAAGGGGCTTTACAGTTAGCTAAGAATACAACCATCAAAATGGCTGATATTGTGATTGAGTCCATTGAAACTTCACAGCGTTATTTAGGATCGCGTGATGAAGAAGAGTTTGATGTGGTTAATCAGTTGGAAGAAATGGTCAATCGATTGGATACGGATATTACAACGTATCTATTGAAGATTGCGAAGTCAGGAATTCACTCAGAGGTTTCGGCTGAAAACTATACTAAGAACTTGGAAATTGTTAAGAACTATGAGCGTATGAGTGATTTATCAACAAACTTGGTAGCTTTCTATCGCTTGGTAGTTGAAGAACGTGAGCATTTCTCTGAAGAGGCGCTTAACGATCTAAATACGATGTATCAATTATTGGTTGATATTCTGCGTCGTTCGTTGCATATCTATGTGAATGAGGACCTAACAGGCTTTGAGGCTCTGTTGCGTGATGAGGAGTATTTGGACTTAATTGAGGTTAAGTATCGTGAGAAGCATTTCCAACGAATGGCAGAAGGT
>CAYWUU010000181.1:0-1950 GCA_964461405.1 uncultured Erysipelothrix sp. | reverse complement strand
TTGAGTGTGGAACATTTTATTTTACTTATTTTTCAATAGCTTTCGCACTTTAAAGTAATCACTAAGGGTATCATATAAGATTAAGATGGCTACAAACATCGACAAACTAATACCCGCTGTTTGCATCGTTGTTAAGTCTTCTGCTATTCTTAATTGAACGGAGTTTGTCATAATGATAATAATAATTAAGACCCCCATTAAGGACTTAAGTAGTAAGTCTAATTTTCTAGAATTAAGAACCTCAACGGAATTATTTCTAAGAACTACTTCCTGCGGTAAATTCGCGACCTTTTTAAAACTTGGCAGTACTTTGCCTTTGAAATAGAACGTAATACCATAATAAATGATTAAGGAAACAATTCCCATCAGAAGTGTATTCATCTTCACAAATGCGTGCGTTAGAGCCAGTGGTAATAGGGTAAATAGGGCCCTTCCATCATATATATATATGAAACTATCTTTGGCGGATAGTATTTGGTAACCTTCTTCTGATTTAGGTTCAATATAAAACATACGGCGTTTTTTATCTCTAAATACACCCGATCGTTCTTGCTGAACCAATTGCTTATGTGCTTTATCTTTTTTTGCCATTATTAGCCTCCATTTTATTCATAACACGTTTATTATACCATATGTTATTATATGTTATAATACCAACATGAACTATACATTGAAACGATCGAAAAGAAAAACGTTAGCATTACAAATCTTAGATGGGCAGTTGATTGTAAGAGCGCCAATAAATATGCCGCAGTCTACCATCGATGCTTTTATCAATAAGAAAGATGCCTGGATTAAGAAACGTTTAAATAGTTATATACCAATAGGCATCGACTTAAAAAAGTCAGAGGTTTATATTTTTGGGGAACTAGTCAATATTAATCTATATACAAGTAAGACATTTAGTGTCGTATTAAATGATTCGTTAAATATCTATATGAAAGCGCATAGCGATTTGGCGCAAGTGGCGTTGCAGGTAGAAGATTCTTTAAAAAAGATATTGATGGTTAAGTTAGAGGTGATGGTTAAAGAAGTTGCGTCTTTGATGCAAATAAAAACGCCGCCCTTTAAAGTGCGACGTTATAAACGTATTTATGGTCGATGCTCCAGCCAAGGCGAGCTCGCCTTTAATACCTATCTTTTTCATGAGCGACCCGAGTTTATTTATGCGGTGGTTGTCCATGAGTGTGCTCACTTACTTGAATTCAATCACTCACAGAACTTCTATGCGATAGTGGAATCACTACTGCCAAACTATCGGACCCTTATTCGTCTAAATACGTGTGGATATAATCTTCGTCTGGATCAATAAAGATACTCTTTTGATTGGTGATACTTACCATACCTGGTTGCTTACCAGGTATTTTCTTTATATTACGACATGGTGTATAATGCACTTCGACACTACTGGCTAATCTGTATTGTGAATAGTAAGCTGCTAAGTGCGCGCATAGTCTTATTTTAGTTTCATCCAAATGCGGCGATTTAATAATAACATGAGCCCCAGATGTGTTAGCGGCATGGAACCACATATCTTCCTTCTTGGCTAATTTAAAGGTTAAGTATTCGTTTTGAATATTGTTTTTACCGATAAATATGGTAGTTTCATCGTCGTATCGAATCGTAAGATAGTTGGGTTTCTTTGCCTTTTTAACTAATGCTTTTTTTGACCTAATTAGATTTGAGTCCATGAGTTCGTGCATAATCTCCTGAGCATCTGTGAGTGTGGCTTGGTGGGTTTGTTGCAATAAACCTTCGAAATAGCGGATTCTATCTTGCGTTAATTCTATTTGCTCGTGGATATACGATAGTGAAGTTTTCGCTTTACGATATCGTTTGAAGTAGGCATTAGCATTATCTTTACCGTTCATTTTAGGATCCAATGCAATAGTAATGGGTTGGTCCTCAAAATCCTTTAAGGTAATACTTTTCATGCCACTGGGCTCATTA
>CAYWUU010000180.1:0-1957 GCA_964461405.1 uncultured Erysipelothrix sp. | reverse complement strand
CGGTTTATGCGGTAAGTCTTTTCGCGAATTTTGTGGGAACTATTTATTCATTTTCACTCTTTATGTTTGTGGGAAGTATTGTCCACTCGAGCTATGTTCAAAATGGACGTAATTATAAGATGTTAATTTTCTATTTAATAGCTGTCGTCTTAGCTACGAGCTTATTTGGGCAATTATCTTCATCGGTTATGCCCCTTGAGTTTGTGTTGAATGATGCGTTGATTACGGGCGTAGTTGGAGATCCACTGCTTACTGGTTGGGATCAAATATTTACTACTGTTGTTAATGTGGGGGCTTTGAAGTCATCACTTTGGTTAACAGTGCTTCAGGGTTTGATCGCTGTGTCTTTATCGTATGGTACGATTTGGGTTTGGAATCATAAATTAGAAGTTATTGATTAGTAAAAGCCCTCTGGTTGGAAATATCAGAGGGCTTTTTTGTGTCTTATTTAGTTAAATAACTCAATTAATGATTTAATGATATTGGTAGTTGAAATCAAGGTTCCCATTGAACTAAGTAGCGTAGTAAGGATAAAGACTAAGAGTATCTTTAGAACGCGGTTGCGATACCAACCTTTTATACTGCTCACATCTTCGCTTAGTGTAGCAAACTCCGAAGCCAATGGGGGTCTGAAGTAGCTTTCGCTTAAGGCAGCAAACATTCCAACCGCTAATACCGGGGACATAATTCCAATCCATGCAGTAGCGATACTGATGAGTATGGTGATGGGATGTGCAAAGGCAAGGAGTGCTCCGATACCTGATAGTGTAGACGAGAGTATAATCCATGAGGTGAGTTGCTTAAAACCCATGGTAGGGGACTTGAAGGTTACTAAAACCAGTAGCGCAACAACTAACGCTGGAATAATAAATCCCGAGAATTTGTGGCTTTTGGATTCTATGATGGTATCAAAATCAGAAATATCATGATGAGTATCAAGGGCCTCAATCATGCCAGGGGCATGGGCCGCTCCAATGACCACAAGAATATTTTCATAAGGTAGTTCGCGAATCCTTTGAGCCATATAAATATTTCTTTCGTGCAGAATTACATTCGATACTTCAGGAAAGGATTCATCTAAGTCTTTGATGGCTGCTAAAAGAAGGTCGTCTTGTTTAAGTTCCTCTATATGATCCTCAGATACTTCTTCTTTACTAAATAGAGAAGCTGCCAAACCCACACCTAGAGTTGCCTTCTTCCAAAGTGAGAGGGGATTCCAGATTCTTTTTAGGGTTACTTGAACGTCTCTATCTATATATCTAAGGGGGATATTATGTTCATGGGCACTGTTAATAGCCTGTAGCATTTCTGCCCCAACTTGAGTATCTAAGTCATCCGCTATCTTTTTTTGATAGTTTGCGAGAATTAAGTTAGCCGCAAAGGAAATGAGTTTCTTTTGTTTGATGATCTCTTTAATATCAATATCCTCTTTGGAGGGATTTTCTAGAGCATGGGCTCTTTTATGATCCAATTCAATACATACAACATCGGGTCTTAGGGTGTCGATGGCTTCCTTAACTTCAAGGACACTCTCTTTTGACACATGGGCTGTTGAGACAATATGAATGGTTTTATTTTCTATTTGAACTGTTTGCATGCGATACCTCTTTAAAATGTATCTTTAATATACCATAAATACGAGGGTTACTAAATAACGAGATGCTTTATTTGTTTGGTGGTCAAAGCACTTTGATAGTCTTTTATTAGAAGAAGAAGTTGCAGATTTTTTGGATGTAGCCATTGGATATAGCGTTAGGGGATATTATCCTCGTTGATTTAAAGGAAGAAAAGAGTGAAGCGTTAAGAGAAGTTGCTAATGAGATTAAGGATGATATTAATAATATAGATTCATTAAGTTATGAAACAAAAAACTCTTGGATGAGATTGATGCATTACTTATTGAAGTACTCCATGAAATGCATGAAGCAATTGATATAGAGGGTGTACAAACAGCGTT
>CAYWUU010000179.1:0-1991 GCA_964461405.1 uncultured Erysipelothrix sp. | reverse complement strand
GTCCTTTTTCCTCTAATAGTTCCGCTGCTTTTTCATTAGAAAACCCAGCGCTTGTTGCACCAAGCTCCTCAAAAAGCTCTTCTTGAGTTTGACTCAAGATTTCTCTTATATTTTTCATTTTGATTCTCCTTTTTATTTAATGAATAAAGAAGGACAAATCTTAGACTATAGGTTACCGGTGGTACTACCGGGGTCATCGTCTATAGGTTGTCCGTATTTCTGTGACTTATAACTTCGAGACTTCATGCAAGTACCACCACCTTTCTTTACTCATTGTATCAATTAAGGGCCTTTTGTGCAAACAGATAGTGTGAAATTTGGATATGTAAATAATATGAAACTATAATGAAAGACTTAAAAAATGTTTCATGAAGGGTTGGAGTGTGATATAATAAACGAAAAATATTAGAGGAGGCTTGTGTATGAAATATAGCGCAATTTTATTTGATTTAGATGGGACGTTATTTCCCATTAGTAATGCTAAGTTTGAAACGGTCTATCTTCATTCACTTGCCCAAAAGTTATCCCAGTATTTGGAACCAAAACTCTTATTGCAGAGTATGTGGGAAGCTTTAGAAATCATGATAAATGATCGCAGTGATCGTTTTAACGATGAGATTTTTTATGAAGCGTTTGGAGATCGCGTTGGTTCTGATTTGGTTAGGGCCTTGATTCCTAAGTTTGAGGAGTATTATGCTAATGACTTTGTGGTTTTGAAGGATCATCTTGATGAGAATCAAATGATGGTTGAAGCCATTGCGTTATTAAAAAAGAAGGGGTATCGATTGGCGATTGCTACAAATCCGATGTTTCCAGAAGAAGCGGTAGCGCAACGTATCCGTTTTAGTGGATTGAATATTGATGATTTTGAGTTTGTTTCTAATTTTAGTATTCATCGGCGCACCAAACCAAATCCCGAGTATTATCTGGAGGTGTGTGCGGCTATCGGGGTTGATCCGATGGAGTGTTTAATGGTCGGTAATGATATGAAAGAGGATATGGCGGCTAGGGAAGTGGGGATGGATGGTTGGATTTTAACGGACTATCTTATTGAAGCTTCGGAAGATAAGGCGAGTTGGCGTGGAACGCGTGTGGATTTTTTAAAGAAAGTTAAGGAAGAACTATTATGATTGTTGGATGTGTCAAGGAAGTGATGCTCTATGAAAATCGCGTGGGGCTTATGCCCTCTCATGCAGCGGAGTATATTGAGCATGGTCATCGCGTTTTAATTGAGTCGGGGGCAGGACTGGGTAGTGGTTTTGGTGATGAACAGTATCGTGAAGCGGGTTGTGAGATTGTGGATAGTGCTAAGGAGGTGTGGGAGCGCTCTGAAATGATGGTTAAAGTTAAGGAGCCGCTTGAGATTGAGTATGATCTTATGCAAAAGGATCAAATTCTCTTTACGTATCTTCATTTAGCCAGTGCCCCTTCTTTAGCTCGTGTTCTGTGTGATAAGGGAGTAAGCGCTGTGGGGTATGAAACGGTCGAAGATGCGTACGGTCGTTTGCCCTTATTGAAACCCATGAGTGAAGTAGCGGGTCGGTTAGCCATTCAAGAGGGATCAAAGTATTTAGAGAAGACTTACGGTGGTAAGGGTGTCTTATTATCGGGGGTACCGGGTGTTCGTGGGGGCAATGTTGTAATTATTGGTAGCGGTGTTGTGGGTATGAATGCGTGTAAGGTGGCCCTTGGCATGGGCGCCAATGTTACGGTATTGGGGCGTGATTTAGCGCGCCTGGATTATTTTAGTGATGTCTTTAGTGGCCAGATTCAAACGATATTTAGTAATAATATGAATATTGAACGGGAGTTAAAGACGGCTGATTTGGTGGTATGTACCGTCTTGGTAACGGGTGGAAAAACGCCGAAGTTGATTACGCGTAAGCACCTAAAGATGATGCAACCTGGTACAGTGATTGTGGATGTTTCTATTGATCAGGGAGGGACGTGTGAGACCAGTCGTCCAACGACGCATTTTGATCCGATCTATC
>CAYWUU010000178.1:0-2028 GCA_964461405.1 uncultured Erysipelothrix sp. | reverse complement strand
AGTTTCGTAATAGTGTAATTGTAAATGCCTTATGAATTGGCTATGATGTATAGGAGGTGAAAGACATGAAGCTTGTGAGTATACCAAAGGATCAATACGAAGCGTATCGGCTCAATATAATTTTTAAGGCCTATAAGTGGGACCCGCAATTTCTAGACAATGGAACCGTGGCTAAACATGTACTGGTTCTATCCAAAGAAGAACATCAAGAACTGAGTCATCTGGTGGAGTTATTGGGACAAGAAACAGAGTTAGCTGAAATTGAAATTCATGGTAATTCTAAACTCACGAAGAAGCTTAACTTACCAAGGAAATTAAGACATGATTTAGTGAGTATGAATAATTATAATGCGAAGGATCATATTCGTTTAATGCGATTTGATTTCCATCCTATCGTTGAAGGCGGGTGGGCTATCAGTGAAGTAAATAGCGATGTGCCAGGGGGCTTTGCGGAAAGTTCCATAATGCCACTTTATGCAGCAGAACTCTTTCCGAATCGCGCCTATCAAGTCAAAAGCTTTCATAGTGTTATGATTTCAGAAATTAAAAAGAAAGTAGCCCTGGGGGGACGCATTATGATGGTGCACTGTACTTCCTATAGTGATGATCGCCAAGTTATGCAATTTCTGGGCGATGAACTTAAAAAAGAAGGATTTGAAATAATCTACGCAGCGGCCGATCATGTCCGGTTTAAGGATACGAAAGCTTATAGTATATTGGATAATAACGAAGGGGCTATTGATGCGATAATTAGATTTAATCCCATGGAATGGGTTGTAGATATAAAGCCTAAATATTGGGATGGCTATTTCAGTACCACAACCCTTTCCTGTAATCACCCGATTGCTATTTATGCACAATCAAAGAACTTTCCACTGATATGGGATGCGTTAGAATCAAAGGGGGTTGATCTTACAACATGGAGACAACTCTTACCCCATACATTGTCTATTAAAGATTATAAACAAGAAGAAGGCTATATATACAAGCCCGTATGGGGGCGCGTGGGTGAGAATATTGGTATAAAGGAAGCGTGTCGAGAAGATGAGTATGAGAAGATACTTAAAGATGTAAAGCGGAAACCCAAGCGCTATATCGCTCAGAAAAAGTTTAATAGCCTAGCAATACAGGATGAGGCAGGTAATTCCTATCATATTTGTATTGGTGCCTACTATGTAAATGGAAAGGCAGCAGGTTATTATTGTCGTATGAGTGATAAAGCACGCATTGATTCTTTTGCATCTGATATTCCCGTAGTAATTGAAGGAGATTCATATGAAACCTATTGATGTCTATAAAATATGGGCTCCCCATAAATCTATTTGGAGCCCCTGGGTACGACCCGTTCCCTTTCTTGATATAGAAGGAGTTACGGGCTTGTTTGCAGGTCAAATGCCTCAGGTTAATTATTGTGACTATATTGAGGATGATACGGCTCTCTTTATTGATTTAGAAGGAACACAAAGTGTTCTTCACGGCCTCGCCTGTGCGATAAAAGGATTTCAGCCTGTGGCGCTCTTTAATGCAACCCCACCGCAAGAAAATGCGCGTGCGCTAGTAGATACAAAAAGTATTACGAATCTACTATATTGGGGTACTTCAATACTAAAGGACTTATATATAGCACCCCAAGCACGCCCTGTATTTTTATTAGACAGCACGCGTCTCTTACGACATAAGGCATCAATTTCTGTTTATGATAATAGTTGGGACTTATACGATCAAGATATTCCATCCGCCGAATATTTCATGAATCATGGTATTAAGAAGATTGTGATAATCGCAGATAAAATAAACAGAGATTTGGGAAAAATATTCTATAAATTTCAAAGAAAAGGTATCGGTATTTATGTGAGTGATGGATTTTCAAAGCCAAAACTTGTTACTGTGAAGAAACCGCCTAAGAAAGATAAGTTTCATTAAAGTAAAAAGAAGAGAAAATACTCTCTTCTTTTTTTAATAAGCTACTAGTGACCGCCGCCTCCGCCACCGCCACCACCGCCGCCGCCGCCGTAGCCACGTCCTTCG
>CAYWUU010000177.1:0-2081 GCA_964461405.1 uncultured Erysipelothrix sp. | reverse complement strand
AGGATTATCACATCAACCTATCAGTATTTTAACGATCCCTTAGTGTATTTGGATTTACTTGACATCGGTAATGTTGAAGTTAGAATCTACGATCATACTAAATTGAAGAATCATCATACTAAAGGACCGCATCACACAAAAGGCTATATTTTCGAAAAAGACGATGCTAAGACAGTTATAATCGGTAGTTCAAATTTAACATCAGGTGCTCTTAAAATAAACAGAGAGTGGAACTTGAAACTTAAAAGCATTGAAGATAGTAAGATGATTGATAAAGTTTGTGCAGAGTTTGAAGAGATGTGGGAAGTTTCCACTTCTTTAACGCATGAGTGGATTGGATCTTATAAGATCGAGTATTTAAGTAATTTAAAAGAACCCACTTTATATAAGGTTGAAGAGAAAAAGATATTCCCCAATGCCATGCAACAAGAAGCACTACGCAATTTAGAATTACTTCGCAATGAGAACGCAAAGAAAGCCCTTCTTATTTCCGCAACGGGGACAGGAAAAACTTATTTATCTGCTTTTGATGTTAGAAACTTCAAGGCAAAAAAAGCATTGTTTATTATACACAGAGAGCAGATTGCTAAGGATGCTATGGATACCTTTAAAAAGGTCATGCCAAATTTGAGTGTTGGATTATTGACGGGTAACCATAAAGCCTATGACGCAGATATTATCTTTTCAACGATTCAAACACTGTCAAAAGAATATGCATACTCTAGTTTCGCTAGAGATCATTTTGACTATATTATATTCGATGAGGTGCATCGCGCAGGTGCCACGACTTATAGAAAAGTCATGGATTACTTTACACCCAAGTTTATGTTGGGAATGAGTGCAACTCCGGAGAGAAATGATGAAATTGATATTTTTGAATTGTTTGACTACAACATTGCTTATGAAATCAGACTACAAGGGGCGCTTGAACAAGAAATGATTGCTCCCTTTCACTATTATGGCTTAACGGATATTGAAGTAGACGGTGAACTTATAAATGAAAATACGCATCAAATGGCGCTCGTAAGTGAAGATAGAGTGGCTCATATAATTGAAAAGATGAAATACTATGGCCATGATGGGGAGCGCGTAAAGGGCCTTATCTTCTGTGGTAAAAATAATAAGACACGAAATAGAGTGGCCCAATCGCTCTCTGAAGAGATGAACCGCCAAGGACTAAGAACGTTAGCTCTCCTTGGGAATAGTACCCAACAAGAGCGCGAAGACGCTATCCATCGTTTGGTACAAAAAGGTGAGTTAGATTATATTATTACGGTGGATATATTTAATGAAGGCGTTGATATTCCTGAGATTAATCAAATTGTTATGTTGCGCCCGACAGAGTCTGCCATTATTTTTGTCCAACAATTAGGTCGTGGTCTAAGACTCCACAAGAGTAAAGATTACGTAGTTGTTTTAGACTTTATTGGCAATTATAAGAATAACTTTATGATTCCAATCGCACTTTCAGGGGATAGGAGTTACTCTCGTGATACGCTTACTAAGTATGTATATGAGGGTACTAGTATCTTACCGGGTGTTTCAAGTGTTGAGTTTGATAGGGTTGCGAAAGAAAAAATATTTGAAGCCATCAATAAGAGTAATTTTCCGGATATGTCTTATCTTAAGGAAGAGTATGCGAAGTTTAGGAGTCTACTTGGACGAACTCCTAAACTAGTGGATTTCTATACTAATAATACCCTTGATCCCCAAACCATTATCTCAAAACCGCAAATCCGTAGTTATCATGAATTTAAAAGGCGCTATGACAATACCTATAGTATGGAGTATAGTGATCTTGAGTCGCGTTTTTTGGTTTTTATTTCCTACGAACTTAATTTCTCTAAAAGAAATATAGAAGTCAAAATGCTAAAGGAACTTATAAACAAAGGTGTGTTATCACTGGAGAAGTATTTTTCTAGCTTTGAAAGATCTGAGGTTGAAGGGGCCCTGAGAATCTTAACGCGTAGTTTCTTTTCCGTAGCGACGAATATGAAATATAATGATTATAAGTTTGTATATGTTGAAAATAATAATCTTCATTTAAATAGTGACT
Source organism: uncultured Erysipelothrix sp. (assembly GCA_964461405.1). Classification (GTDB taxonomy): domain Bacteria; phylum Bacillota_I; class Bacilli_A; order Erysipelotrichales; family Erysipelotrichaceae; genus Erysipelothrix. The sequence continues at coordinate 25 of CAYWUU010000177.1, read as the reverse complement.
TGATAAAGGGCCTGGATAATGAGGC
>CAYWUU010000176.1:0-2109 GCA_964461405.1 uncultured Erysipelothrix sp. | reverse complement strand
ATATAACTCACCGTTGGTGAGTTTTTTATTTATTTAAGATATATAAACATGATATAGTAGTATACGTAGTAGGAGGTATTACATGAGAATCGCTATTGTTACAGATTCTTCAGCGGACCTATCAGAGCAGCAGGCATTGGATTTGGGTATTCATGTGTTGCGTATGCCAATGGTAGTGGGGGATGATGAATATATTGAAGAAGTGACTATCTCTAGGGATAGTTTAATTCAAGCTATGATAGATGGTAAGTCTGTGATTACATCGCAACCTAACGTCTATAAAGCACATGAGTTTTTTAATGAGTTATTAAAGACTCACGATCATATTATATTGTTACCAATCTCCAGTAGGTTAAGTGGGTCGTATGCGTCCTTTAAGGCGCTTGAGGATCAATTTGATGGTAAGTTAACTGTAATTGATACGTTGTTTGTGGCACATCCTTTGTTGTATATGGTAAAGCAAGCTAAGGCTTGGGCTGATGCAGGAGTGAGTATTGAAGCAATCAAAAATGAGTTAGAGAATAATTCGCGTTTGTTTGCGGCTTTAATTCCTAGTGATATTCAGTATTTGCGCCGTGGTGGGCGTATTAAACCTGCGGCTGCGGCGGTGGCTAATTTGTTGAAGATATTTCCTGTGTTGCAGGTAACGAATGGGGAAATTGATTTGGCTGATAAAGTTAGAACCTATAAGAGGGCTGTATCGGTGGGTATTAATAAGGTTCTTGATGAGTGTCCGGTTGTTGATTATGATTTTTTTGTAATTAATGGAGGGTGTTCTGAGGAAGTTTTTAATGAAACTATTAATAAAGTGGAGAGTAAAGTGGGTAAGAGTGTTGCGGTAAGTGAATTGTATCCGATCATTCTTGCGCATACTGGGCCGGGGACTATTGTGATTGGGGCCGTTAAGAAATATAAGGAGTTAACATGAATTTTATAGAAGAAACATTAATTAAGGCGATAGCTGAAAGTTTGAAGAAGTCTTTTGACTTTGAGGTCGATGGGGGAATGTTGATGCTAGAAATACCATCGCGCCCTGAACAAGGTGACTACGCTACTAATATTGCGATGCGCCTTACGAAGGTTCTGGGGAAGAATCCTCGTGAAATTGCCAATGCGATTGCGGATGATTTAAGAGATCACGATTGGATTTTGAGTGTCGAAGTAGCGGGACCGGGCTTTATTAACTTTTTTATGAAACCTGAAGTTTTAGCGCGTGTAATCGCTAAGGTGCTTGATGAGGGTGATGCTTATGGATCATCGGATGCAGGTAAGAATAAGACGGTATTAGTGGAGTATGTATCCGCTAACCCAACGGGTCAATTACACGTGGGTCATGCTCGTGGTGCAGCTTGGGGTGATTCCCTAACGCGTATTCTTAAGTTCGCGGGATATGATGTATTGCGTGAGTTCTATGTGAATGACTTGGGTAATCAAATTACTATGTTGAGTCATTCCCTCTATGCTCGCTATAAGCAAGCATTTGGATTAGAGGCAACGCTACCGGAAGATGGGTATCATGGTCAAGATATCATTGAGATTGCTAATGATGTTAAAGCCCAGGAACAAGATAAGTGGTTGGATGCTGATCCAAAGGATTGGGAACCGTACTTTAAGAAGTTGGGTATTGAATTTGAATTAAAGCGCATTGAAAAAGACTTGAAAACCTTTAGAGTAGAATTTGATTCATGGGTAAGTGAAAAGTCCCTTTATGATGAAGGTCGCGTTGAAAAGACGCTAGCTGGATTAAAGGAACTGGGTGTTACTTATGAAGATGAAGGCGCTCTTTGGTTTAAATCCACAGACTATGGAGATGACAAGGATCGTGTATTAATTAAGAGCGATGGATCCTATACGTACTTGGTTCCAGATATTGCCAATCATCTCTATAAGATAGAAAGAGGCTATTTGAATCTGTTGAACTTATGGGGTGGAGACCACCATGGCTATATTCCTAGAATGAAAGCAGCCCTTGAAGCCTTTGGATATAAAGACGTCTTGGATGTTGATATTATTCAAATGGTGCGCTTAGTTGAAGATGGATTAGAAGTTAAGATGAGTAAGAGAACTGGAAATGCTGTTGGGCTAGTGGATTTAGCTGATGATATTGGT
>CAYWUU010000175.1:0-2111 GCA_964461405.1 uncultured Erysipelothrix sp. | reverse complement strand
ATATGTAAAAGCATTGCGATAGAGTATTCTCCTAGGGGGAATACTTTTTAATTGTCATAGTGCAGTTTGGGGGTAAATTTGCTATAATAACTTAGTATAGAGGTGGAGCATGAACGCACAAAATCAACAAATTCAATTATTATTAACAATCAGACTTAAACGTCTTCATAGAGAAGGATATACGGGTATTCGATATTTAGATTTAGAGAATATCTTTTTTAGATATGTTTGGCGCTCTGGCGTCCCCAGTAGTATCAGTATTATTAGTGATGAGATTATTAATATGTCAACCGATCGTATTATTCAATATTTAAGTGTCGACGCTAACGTACAAGGGGCGCGTCGTAATATTAGTGATATTTTAGGAGAAGTTTAGCATGCATAGAAGACCCTACTTAAAAGCATCGATAATGAGCTCTGTGTTGTTGTTATTTACATCAACATTGCTTTTTAGTATTGTCAGTTTACGGTTGGGAGAGGGCTTTGGTCGTGAAGTTAATATGATCGTTAACCAACCGCCACAAACCCATGCTTTGCATGATTTCTTGGATGAGCTAAGTAATACACCCATTGAAGTCTACGCCTATCCAATGTCTGGGAATCGAACCATGATTAAATTAATTGGGGTAAACGATATCCAAGGTTTTTTGGAAAATTTTAGAACTGAATTAAATGATGTCTTTATTGAAACAGTGGGAACTTTTGGTACTCTATCGAGTATTTCAACTAATATTAAGTTATTTCAGTTATATTTTGTGGTCTTCTTATTAGGTTATATTCTTTATGCAACCTATCGCTATCAGCGTACGGGTTTTGCGATCTCAATTAGTATTGCGACAGTATTAATTTTTACGATGTTTATCACAAATATTATGGGTTTTTTACTGAATAATATCATGTGGATGGCCCTGTTACTGAGTTTTGTATTTTTACTTATGCAAAAGCAGTACGTCGTTAATAAGTTATCTTTGTTTTTTACTCAGGAGCCCGATGACTATGTTAAAAGTGTTAAGGATGTATTAAATGCAAGCTTATATTTTGGCTTAGTTTTAAGTGTTATTGGATTATTATTGGTATTCTTTGCGCCTGCATATATTAATGCTGCCATCGTCTTTTTGATTGTGAGTGTTTGGCTTGTGATTGAGCGGGTGGCTCTATTAAAGTTTTTACCTTTCTTTATGTTGGCCGTTGTTAAAGATCCTAATTTGCGAGAGGGATTCTTACCAAGAGCGTCATTGTTTAGAGCTACACCGTTGTTTGCTAATCTTGTGATGCGTGGATTTTTATTAGGTAGTGTTGTTATTGTTATTATTTCAGGTAGTTCTCTTATCTTTACTGAACCTAAATTATGGCCTACGCATACGAATCATATTTTAGTAGTGCAAGATAGTGCGCCTGTTTCATTTTTGGAGGTCCAAGCCTCATTGCATAAATATGGTTTGGAAGATAATTTGTATATGTATCGTGTTAGTGAAGAGAAGACAACGTGGTTTAAATTTGAGGGTTTGACTAATCGCCATGCTTTAGATTTGGTGCGCTATGATTTAATGTCTAAAACCAGTTTGGAATCTTCTGTATATTCTTATGTAGATGAGCCCACAGTTTCTACGTCCATGCGCTATGGTAGCATTGGTGTAAGCATAGCTGCATTATTTGGTCTTCATCTTGTTTATAAAGATAAGAAGCAGCGTGTGACATTATTTGGTCTTTCGTTATTAACTACTTTATTATTTATGTTGGTGTCGTATTTCTTAAGGGTTTTTGGTGATAAGTTGTTTACCTTGTCCTTATGGGTTGCTCCGTTTTTAACCGCTTCATCGCTGTTCTTTTATTATAGTAGTCATAAAGTTGGGTTGGATCCCCTTAAAAATATCGTGAGTGTGGTAGCAATCTTGATTTTACCGATGATTGTTATTATTCCTTTGACTAATACAGCCGCCTATCTGCAAATTCGTATTTTTGCATCGTACTCGTTAGCACTGTGCACCACCATATTATTTATGGCCGGAAGATATAAGAGGTAATTATGATTAATTTTAACGATTTAAATAGAGATATACGGTTAGTAGGCTTTGGTGAGGAAACCCAAAAAGTTATGTCGCTACTTAATC
>CAYWUU010000174.1:0-2133 GCA_964461405.1 uncultured Erysipelothrix sp. | reverse complement strand
CATCTTACCAAAAATAAGGTGCAGTTTTCAATACCCTTTTGTATAATAGAAAGCGTAAGGAGGTAATCCGTTGAAAATAAAAATAGTAGAAGATAAAACAATGAATGAAAATGAACTGACCATTCACTGTAAAGCTATGACCCCTGAATTGGAATCACTAATCCAGGAACTTCAAACCAAAACCATCCTTGCCTATAAGCACTCAAGGGAAGTTCTGATCAATATACAAGACGTTATTTTCTTTGAAACAGATCAAGAGACTGTATATGTTCATACCGCCAAGGAACTCTTCGAGACCCGTCAAAGACTCTACGAACTCGAAGTATTACTTCCTAATTACTTCATGCGCATATCAAAATCTGGAATTGTGAACATAAAGAAGATAGAATCCATAGAAAAAGCCCTCGCATCAAGCAGGACCATTCACATTCAAAATTCACATAAAGTAATCTACGTATCGCGAAAATACTATCCAGTGCTTAAATCAAAATTAAATGAAAGGAGTTTTAACTCATGAGAAATAAACAATTTTGGGGACTTACTCTCATCCTCATTTCACTAACACTAATCGCAAATGCCTTTGGTATTTACGCAACAGATAACCTATTTACGATAGCTTGGAGTATTGTGCTCATTGCCTTCGCTCTATCTGCTCTATATAAACGAAACCTAATCACAGCCTCTATCGCTATTGGATTTGTTTTATTCATTAATAGAGAAGCCTTAAACATCGTAGATAGTGCATCCAGCTATATAATACCATCCTCTTTTTTACTGGGACTGGGATTAAGTATGTTGCTTCCTAAAAAGAAACACAAATTTAATACTACTTTCAACAAATCCGTCAATATTAATACCAGTAAAGGTGATGAAATTAACGAAAGCGGTGACCATATAACGATTGAAAACAACTTAGGAGACAGCATTCGCTACTTAAATTCATCAAACCTAACCACAGTCAATATCGAAAACAACCTAGGCGCATGCCGTGTATACTTCGATCAAGCAACCTTTAATAAAGAAGGCTGCACAATCTATGTAGAAAACAACTTAGGACAAACACAGCTCTACTTCCCTAAAGATATTAATATCCAAACCAATATCTCAAGTACACTTGGTTCTGTAAACGGAGATAAGAGCTACTTTACCGGTGATGACGCACCTAATATATTCCTAAACGGAGAATCCAACTTAGGTGAGATACGAATCTACTATATCTAGAACTGCTTAGCAGTTCTTTTCTTTGCCCCAAACTTGAAGAGACCCCTACCATACGCTATAATACTCATTACAAGACAATATCACAATAAAAGGAGAAAACATGTTCGAAATCATAATGCAATATAACCCCAAAGAAGAGTATGAAATAAACGTATCAACCCTAAACGAACTCATCAGCTTTGTATGGGAGGAATTCACCCTAGGCCATTATAACTTCTTAGTTTTATCAAAAATAAACGAACCCTCCTATATGCAGTTCTTCATAAATGAAGACGCCGACTTTATTCTCGAAGTCTTAATCGATACTAAAGTATACCGCCTACAACTCGATGATATCGAAATACTAAAATCCATCTTCGCAGGTTACTTCAAAGGTTTCACTATTGACACCACCCTATTTGAAGATGTTACCAACATCATCCGCAAAGATGTCCTATAATTTCAGACATTCGCAACTATTTTCAATAAAGATATTGAATTATTCTGTCATCGTGTTATAATCAATAAGCAGGTAATCGCGCGCGTGGTGAAATTGGCAGACACGCTAGACTTAGGATCTAGCGCCTTGCGGCATGGGGGTTCGAGTCCCTTCGCGCGCACCAATGCAAACAAATGAGCTCATCAACGGATGAGTTTTTTTATTTTCTAAGGGTTTGTCAATCTAAGTGCGCAAGTTCTTTTTTGACCCTTTGATATTCTTCTATACGTTCCTTGGATTTATCATTAATTGATTAAGAACTATCGACCAGTTTCTAATAGTACCATCATTCCACTTAGTCTAAAGTTATTTGGTTGCGACATCATCTTTTTTGAGTACTATATTGCCTTGACCCTTGCAATCACTGAAAGTAGTTGCTCTTTCTCTACCTGTATTTCACCATTGACTACATTAATAACTGTGAACGGCTCCAT
>CAYWUU010000173.1:0-2138 GCA_964461405.1 uncultured Erysipelothrix sp. | reverse complement strand
ATTATCCTTTGGCTATTAAAGCTAAAATGGAAGCCGATATAGTTTATTTTGTGGGGGATAGTGATGTTGATATGGTGACCGCAAAAGCGGCTGATATGATTGCAGTGGGTGTTTCTTGGGGGTTTAGAGGTGTGCGTGAGTTGTCAGAGGCTGGGGCATCGTTTATTCTTAAAAAACCAGAAGACTTACTTGAGTTTATGAAATTGTAGAATAAATTGTGGTATTATTAACGTATATGTTTAAGGAGAGAGTGAAATGAAGCTTTATCAAGATTTAGTATATGTATGTGGGCATAGGTATCCGGATACTGATTCAATTGCTTCGGCGATTGCCTACGCGCATTTAATGAATAACCAGGGTGTAAATGCGGTAGCATGTCGTCTTGGTAATGTGAATGATGAAACGAAATATCTTCTGGAGCGTTTTAAGGTTAGTACGCCTTTGTTGTTGAAGGATGCTAGGGCTACGCTTGAGGAAATTGAAATGGATGATTTTAAGACAATTACCATAAATACTACGATTCGTGAAGCGCTTGATATTATGTCTGAATCATCAAAACAAACCTTGGCCGTAGTCAATGAGAAGAATCAGTTATTGGGAATTATCACAAATTCTAATCTAAGTTATGTGGCTGTTGGTGACACAGCGCGTGCTATTGATATGCTAAGTCGTACTTCTGTTGAGGCGATTGCTAAAACAATTGAAGGTAAGTTGGTGTATGCGCCGCTTGATTTTTCTTTCAATGGTAAGGTGAGTATTGCAGCTATTGCTGCTACGCGTCTTCAAAACTATGAGTTGGATAATCGTTTGGTTATTTTGGGTAATGATGTGGATGCTCAGGTTCAGGCTATTGAAAAAGGGGCGGCTTGTATTGTTACGGTGTGGACGGATAATATTGCGCCTCAGGTTATTGAACTGGCGAAAGAAAGAGGATGTGCCATCATCATGTCTTCCCATGGTACGTTAAATACATCGCGTTATCTATATTTCTCGCCCTCTGTTTTAGAGGTCATGAGTAGTGATGTAGTTTCATTTAATAAGAGTGACTATGTGGAGGAAGTTGGTAAGCGTATGCTGAAGACGCGCTATCGTTCGTATCCGGTCTTAGATGATCAAAATAGAATCTATGGTTTTGTGTCAAGATTTCACGTGTTGAACCGTCGCAATAAGCGTTTGGTTTTAGTGGATCACAATGAGTATTCTCAAAGTGTTCAGGGTATTGAGGAAGCGGATGTTATTGAAGTTATTGATCACCATCGAATTGGGGATTTAAGTACCACGCGTCCTATTAATTTTAGAAATGAGATAATTGGATCAACGGCTTCTATTATTACAAAGATGTATCGTGAACAAGGTGTTGAGATTCCTAAGCAGATGGCGGGGTTATTGTTGTCTGCCATGATTTCTGATACGCTTAATTTTAAATCTCCTACCACAACTCCTCAGGATATTGAATTGGGGAACTATTTATCGAAATTAAGTGGTGAAGATATTGAGAAGTTAGCTAAGGATATCTTTGAAGTTACAGCAAGTCTTAAAAAGAAGAGCGCAGAGGAAATCATTAAGCAGGATACTAAGAAGTTTACCATTAATGGTCAGCGTGTGATGGTTTCACAAGTAGTTGTATATGAGTTTAGTGAAGTTCGTAAGATTATGGATGATTTCCATAAGGGTATGGATGCGTTTGCGAAATCTCGTATGTTGGATCTTTTGGTGGTTGTATTTACAAGTATTTCTGATAATGGCTCTATTATACTGGGGGCTGGTAAACTTAAACAAGTGGTGGCTGAAGCCTTTCCCAATAAAGAAGGGGAGCGTTTCTCGTTCTTTGAGGATGTAGTTTCTCGTAAGAACCAAATTATCCCGCGTTTATCTACAGCCATTCAGCAGGTGTTGTGATTTAGTATTCCATATATGTATTTTAGATAATGATAAAACGGACTATTTCGTATGAAATAGTCTTTTTTTTACACTTATTTGCTGTATTTGAAGCAAATACGCGTGTAATGTGAAAGTATTCAATATAAATAATAATGTGACATTGAAATATCAGTTTTTTTGGCATATACTAAGAATTGAAATACAGATATATTTTATTAAGGTAATGAAGGAGAAATATGAGCGACAAGCGGGGGATG
>CAYWUU010000172.1:0-2141 GCA_964461405.1 uncultured Erysipelothrix sp. | reverse complement strand
ATCACTCAAAATCCCTATTGAATAAAGGTTTATCAAAGGCATTAAACGCCGAGTAGGCAGAAATGATTCGAATATCGTATAATCTCTCAAAGAGTTCCTTATCATTCAAGCGCGCACTTAAATAAGGTTGCACACTGCGCTTAGATTTCGGGAACACTTTCGATAAGTTTTCAGCCTCACTGGACCAAAGGGTTACAGCCGTCTTTCCTTTAGAAACATAAGACAATAAACGCATTAATGTCCCGGCCTTATCATAGACACACTCCTTAACTTCAACTTGCATACCATTCACATCATATACGCAATATCCCACTAACACCTCGCCCACCAGCAAGCCAACTACATCACCACTGCGTTTAGAATAATCTTGTTTAAGTTTATCAAAGTACGCTATATCCCTCACAAAATACCCATCAAAGTGCTTAGTATACTCCTGATATACGCGCCATAGATCTTCAGACTTAGGACTTAATAAGATTCCACTTACCCCAAAGTCTTTAATATCCAAAGCGTTGATTCGATACTTAGCCACTTCCAATACCCGTTCAAAACCAAGACTTTCATATACAGAAGGCTCATAAGCCTGTAAAAGAGTCATTAAACTCTTTCTACCCACCACTTCAAGCAACTCACTAAGAAACTGACTCATATAGCCCTTACCTTGATATATCCCACGCGTAAAGACATGGGGAATATAAGCCACTCTCAGTTTCTTACCATTAAGCGACAAGACTCTATCACTGACACGAGCCACCGATACAACGTCATCTTCTTTCTTATATAAGTATATTTCATCAGGATTGAAATGCTCTCTAAAAAGAGCATCGATAGCCTCCCCTGACTTATTAGGAAACGCTTCCTTAAAATAACGATGCAATTGTTCCTTCTCATCCAAGCTTGCTTTTACTATTCTCATACCTTAATCTTCCTTCTCATCATGAACTGTAAACTCAACATCAATTACATCATCACGATTGGGTTTATGTTGATACTCTTGATGGGTCGATTTCTGTGGTCTGTCTTTCTTTATATATCTCAAATATAGATAATACACACCATAGGCAATAAGTAAGAAGGGTAAAATATTGAATAGAAAACTCATAAAACCAGCAAATATTAAAAATGCTACAATAACGAATAATATTAAAATTAAAATTTCCATTTATAATCACCTATCCTTTTATCTTATCAGCCAATTCAATAATCTTATTAAAACGATGTTGCATACCCGATTTACTGATTCTATTACCCGTGGTTTCAATATACTCATCAATTAACTCATTAAGACTGTATTCCGGATGTTTCATTCTCAGTTCAGCCACTTCTACCAATCGAGCATCAATATGAGAATAACGATTATGTTCCATCAATTTAATAATAGCATCAATTTGCGTATTGGCTGCTTTTTGTGTCTTAACTTCATTAGCCAACTCAATATTATCAAGCCGTGTAAGTGAATTTCTAAAATCACGTTGAATACGAATATCCTCAAACTCCATCGTTTTATTATACGCTCCCACAATTTTCAAGAAGTCTGCAATTTGGTCGGCACTCTTGATATAAACAATAGGCTTATCCCGCCGTTTTGTTATTTTAGCATCCAAACCAAATCGCTTGATTAATCCCTGAATAAACAAAGCCATTTTCTCAGTATTCGCGCCCACTTCCAAATGATAATTTGGACGCGAAGGGGCATTAACACTACCTGAAGCAAGAAACGCCCCTGCTAAGTAAGCTTGAGCTGAAGCCTCCTTGACTACAATAACACTATACGGCACTTCTCGTAATCCCCTTGATGAATAGATACCCAAATCTTCAAGTATACTAATTCCCTTTTCCAGTACGCGCAAACGATAAATATTGGCTTTATTAAAGTGATTACCCTTTAATACCGTCAAATCAATCTCCACCTCATACCGCTCCTTTAATAATGAAAAGATACGCTTGGCGATGGTCGGATTTTGAATCTCAATTTGCAGTTCCATATTTCTATTTCGAATATGCAAAGTTGCATTAAGATGCATAAAAGCAGAAAGTTGCGCACGGATCCCCTCATCGTTTAAATCCCGAGTTGCTATTTCATGTTTAACTTCACTACTAAATGACATCAAATCACCTCTAATACTTTTCTAAAATTCTTT
>CAYWUU010000171.1:0-2144 GCA_964461405.1 uncultured Erysipelothrix sp. | reverse complement strand
CACTTTACCAAGTAGTCTTGTCGCAACAGTTGCACCTTCAGTTGCCATCGTGTAACCCTTTTGAGCAATCGTTTGTGCTGCAGTTGCTGCTGCTTGTTTAATCTGTAATGCTGTATTCTGAAGTAATGATTTGATTTGAGCTTTACCACCTTCATCAATAAGGAACTGTCTTGCTTGTTCTAAGCCCATCATCGTTTGAATTAGAGCCATACTTTTCTTTTCTATCTCTTGTATCTGCTCGCTTTCATCACCAAATAAACTCATAGCACCAGTAATAGCAGCAAAGGATCCAATAACACCTTGGGTCATTTTAATCCAACCTCCTAATAATTCACCTGGGTCAAGATACTGCATAGCAGCACTAGTATCTTTCATATCATTACGTAGTTGTGCGAACTCTGCTTCAAGACGTTTGAACTCTGTTGGATCACTAGCCTTAGACATAGCAATTTGTAGTTCGCGAAGTTCTTGTTTCATCTGGCGTAGGGATTTCATCCCACCATCAGTTTTAACATCAAGTATAATTTCAGCACGTTCCATTTTTTATTTAATTTTTTCTTTGAACCATTTGTTTCTTAATTTTCTAATTAAGGTTCCAAGTCCTAGTTTATTATTTGATATCACATCTATATTTTCTGCTATAGAAAGAGCTTCAGCAAAAAGGATGAAGCCAGCAACTATATTTGATATTGGAATACCCCAGAAACAAGTTATTTGAATACCATATATAAGCATCACTATCGCCAAATATAGGAACAACTTTAATATAGTATCGCGTAATCGCCAGCTTGTAATCTTTTGTTTTAATTTCCAAGCCTTAAATATACCTGAGATAAAATCTATACCAACACCAAATATGATAAAATATAACATAGCCGATATTGGCTCGAAGAAAGCCCATATAGAAAGGAGGGCAGTAAGGAGCCAATTGTCAGAAATCGTATTGATAAGAGTAGTTACTATGCTAGATGCTTTAACAGTTAAGTATGTTCCAAGTGTCATTTAGTTAAATTATTTTTTCTATAATTAAATAGTAAAAATGTGATTTTGTATATTAAACTTTTTAATTTTAGAAAATATAATAATTAGAAAGGTTGCCTTCCTTTTTATCAATTATCAAATTAGCCCTCTTTTTTAAGGGGGCTTTTTTAATTAAAGTGTTTATCATCTTTATTTAGACAAAAGTTCTTGCTATATTTAGACATACATACCTTTTCGCGGCTTAATAAATATCTAGAAAATTGCTTTTTAAGTTCATTCCCTTTTAATTGGGACACTTTTTTATATTCAGTTAAAGAAATGTATTCTAAAATAGAAAAAGTTAATCTGGTAATCCCTAATTCATTATATTTTTCTTGTAATCTAATCGAATGATGTTTATTCATTTTCAATAAATTATAATGTGCTTGCCACCTTGAATATGTATCGCAGGAGGAACCTATATAATAATACTCGCCTATCTGTATTTTATATATGGAGGCTAGTTTAAGTTTTAGTATCATATTATAGTATAGCTTCCTTTATTAGCGTAGTGCTTTCTTGCGTGGTTCGCAAGGGATAATGATATGATTGTATCATCGTGTCCTGTTCTTGCTCCGTATGTAATCTTGCGGGTTTTTTTGCTCCAAGTAAAAGAGAAGTCGTTAATCTCCTCGTGTAGAACTGGGTTTAATGTCTTTGTAGGTATAACTATATTTTGATCTTGAAAGGCAAGCACTAATTCCTCTATAATTTGCTGCTTGCTTTCGTTTGTAGTTCTCCAAGCAGTTATTCTTTTGTATTTAGAATATAGCATATCGTATATAGCATCACCTACACCATTAATCTCAATCAAGGTTTCAATAGGATTATATCTTCTTAATATATTAACCATATCATCAACTATGGTGTGATAATCCTTTTTGTTTGTTCTCATCATATCATATATCAACCCATCGGATCCCATTATAGTTAGAACCGTAAAGTCATCAGCTCTTCCTATATCAATCCCAGCATAGTATTTTATATCCTCATTAAATCTTGGGTATTGGTATAGAAGGGAGCAAGCATTAACATTAACAAAGCATTCGCCGCCATCTTCAATAAACTCACCTTCATATTCTTGACGAAAGATTAGTTCAGGTAGTGTCTTTCTTGCGTCTTCA
>CAYWUU010000170.1:0-2155 GCA_964461405.1 uncultured Erysipelothrix sp. | reverse complement strand
CAATATTAGTTAGAAGATACGAAAGGAAACTGGTTATATATTCCCACACTCCAACTTTACCAAACACAAACGTCAAGAGTGCACTCCCACACAATAAAGTCACAAACCCAATTACATTCAACCAAATGAACACTAAGACTAACTTCGATAATAATATTTCCCATGGCTTAACGGGCATCGTAAACAACTGATAACCACGCTTATTGTAAACACTGGTATATAGTAAATCAACTAATGCCATGACGGTCATCACAAAAGATGCAATACTCAAACCAAATACCATAAACAACATGGCCAGGACAATGAAATCAGAACCCGCACCTGTATAATTACTATTAAACATAATCGTCAACATCACAGTAACGACCACAATCATACCAATTACAGGAGTAAACTTACGACGTGATTCCAAAAAATCGTGTTTAATTAATTTTCCTACCATCTAAATTCCTCCCTGAACACTTCATTCACCGACTTACCGCGTGCTTCACGCAAATCATCACAATTCTCATGTAATGTAACCATACCATTATTTAAAAACACAACTTCATCCAATAGCATCTCAATGTCTTGAATCAAGTGCGTAGAGATGATTAATAAAGCATCTTCATTATAATTCGCTAAGATAGTTTCAATGATCGTATCACGCGCCGCTGGGTCTACCCCCGCAATGGGCTCATCCAAAATATAAATCGCCGCCTGTCTGGATAAACAAAGCGCCAACTGAAACTTCTCTTTCATACCCTTTGACATCTTCTTCAGAGGTTGATTCACATCCAAATGCATCTTCTCAATCAACTCAATAAAACGCATCTCATCAAAATCCGCGTACATATCCTTATACAAAGCACTGGCACGCTTACCATTTAAACTATCACTAAAGTAATTAATGTCCGGTAGATATGAGATCATGGACTTAGTCTCATAACCTATATCAAATCCACCCACACTAACATCACCATTATAATCCTTCAATAATCCCACAATAATTTTAATTAACGTAGTCTTACCAGCACCGTTTGGTCCACATAAACCTATAATCTTGCCACCCTCTAAACGAAGATCTACATCCTTTAGCACATTATATTTCCCATAGTTTTTGCTGAGACCCTTTGTTTCAATCACATTAATCATCTTCAACATTCCACTCTTTCTTTATCAACTCAAGAACACTATCTAGATCTATATTTAATTTCTGAACCGCATTCAAAAAATCATCTATAGTTGTTTTAGCCAAGCACTCACGCAATTCCTTAATTCTCTCTTCATCCTGCGTCACAAACTTACCATTCGTTCTATCTGTAAATAACAGATTATTCCATTCCAACTCCCTCAGAGCTTTCTGAACCGTGTTGGGATTAACCTTAAATAACATGGCCAACCCACGAATAGGCTCAATCTTTTCACCAGGCGCTAATCTACCCGAAGCTATCTCCGATTCAAAGTAATCAATAATCTGCCGATATATAGCCGTTGCACTATTGTCAATTATCACAGGCGCACCCCCTTTGTATTATTTATGTAATACAATAGTACTTCACTAGAGCCATGAAGTCAATATAAACACAAAAAAAGTTACGCTATTAACGCAACTTACATTGATTTAGGGGCTTCTACTCCAATTAGATTAAGAGCATTACGAAGCGTTGTTTGTACAGCTAACAATAACTGAACACGCTGTCCACTCATATCAAGATCCTCTTGGTCATTGATTTTAACCTCACCATAATAGGAGTGTAGCATTTGAGCTAATCCTTGAATATAGTTTGGAATTGTTTGAACACTGCGTGTTGAAGCAACGTTAGCTACAACACCAGGGAATGCATTTAGAGTTTTAAGTAGTTCAATTTCCTTTGGATGATTTAGTCTATTTAAGGACTCTACCTCAATTTCACCCACTCTATTAATAACCGATTCAATGCGCGCATGCGCATATTGAGCATAATACACAGGATTATCATTCGTCTTAGAACGAGCCAGTCCTAAGTCAAAGTCCAAGGGCGTTTGTAGAGAACGAGCCACAAAGAAATAGCGTGCGGCATCTACACCAATATCATCAGCTAAATCCACTAACCCTACAGCATTTCCAGTTCTCTTACTCATCTTAACTTCTAATCCATTTTCAACTAAGCGCACCATTTGAATAATATCAACA
>CAYWUU010000169.1:0-2163 GCA_964461405.1 uncultured Erysipelothrix sp. | reverse complement strand
TACGGCCTTCTAGTATGACCGTTTAAGATCACAGTTTTTTAAATCACTTACTGTTACGTGTGTGATTGTTCTTTAAAAATTTGTTTTGTTTGTATTCTTATTTTAGATCAAATAGTTAGTATAATTATTAGATCTATTAATCGGTCCTATTATTCGATACCATTAGTCATAGTGTGTTGAATTTGGGATTTTATAAATGGATTTTGTGTCAAAATTAGAGCGAGAGAGAAAGGACCCTCCGTCCTTTCGTGCGCCTAATTTATTCAAAATGCCAGCACAAGAATTCGAAGCACTATTTACTCCAATCATTGATTACTATTCTAAGATTGAAGACGGTCAAATCTACGTAAAGTCTTTTAAGAAGATTATCCGAGATGCCTTTTACTTCAGAGAAGAGCTTTTAACCGAAACTGATAATGAACTTGCTGATATTCTGCAGCAACTTTATGACCGTTTCGATGAGCATGACACTAGAACCGTAGCATCAACTGTATATCCAGTAGATGTTGTTCTCATGGTTTACATACTATGTGCTCTTACAGGAAAGCATTCATTACCAGCAGTTGTGGAATATTGGAGATTCTATAATCCTTATCTACAGCTGATGATACCTAATATGCCATCACCAGAGCACATACCTACACATGAGACAATCAGAACGGTGTTAAAGCTTGTACCACCAAAAGAGATGGAATTATTCTTTGCTGATTACTTCTCCAAGGTGATTACAGATATTATCCCGTGTGATGCAGTTCCCGAGTCTGAAGATAAATCTCAGAGCCATAGACCAAAGCTTGCTTTTGATGGGCAGGAGGTAAGAGCCAGTTGGCGTAGAGGTGAAACCTCAAGGAAGAAGAAAGGTGCTATTAGCGTTAGTGTTTATGAATGTGCAAGTAAGAGCGTACTTGGCTATACCACCACAGACTGTAAAGGTACTGAGGACAAAGCATTTGTCTCTATCATTCCTAAGCTCTCTGTTATGAATAATGCCATTGTCTGCGCTGATGCTATTAACACTAAAAAAGTTGTGTTCGATGAATTCAATAAGTACGGTATCGATTATCTTTTTCCTGTAAAGGATAACCGTAAAGTACTTAGAGAAGCTATGAACTCAGCTTTTGAAAATGCACCTGACAGTGACCACCTTGTATATGTTGCTTCACCAGAGAAAAGCTCAGGCAGAATTACTGAAAGAAAATACACTCTAATTAAAGCGCCTTTGAATCTACCTAATGACCAAAGCCTCTTTAATAGAACTAAGTGTTTGCTTCGCTATGAAACAATTACTCAGCAATATAATAAAGCCAAGCCCAAAAATACAAAGACTCCATCAACTGAGATAAAAGACTACATTACAAGCTTGGATTTTAGCCAGGAGTCATTCAAAGAGCTTATTCACTCCATTGAAGTTTATTGGAGTATCGAGTCGCATCACAACACTCTTGATACTGTGTTTATGCAAGATTTTATGAACATGTGCGATAAAGAGCATCTTTCTAATCGTATTGGTATTAACAAGATTGTCTACAATATTCTTACATATCAGAGACAGCTTCAAGGTCTTAAATCTAAGACTCCAACGTATCCTTTCTTAGCAGATAAGTGTAATAAAGATCCAGAAACAGCATTTGCATTTCTATGTGCCTACTGGACAGCTGGCGCACCGCAACCGGTGAAAACGCCAAAACGAATACCAACTCTCATCACAGACTAACCTAAAATACATAGATCATTAGCCACGTCCTAAAACGTGGTTTCTGTGTATTCAGCTGCCTATATTCAGCATAAAATACAAACAAAACAAATTTTTAAAGAACAATCACTGCGTATCAGCTTGTGATTTTTAAAACTGTGAACTAAAACCTACTTAATTGAAGGCCGTAATGTTTTTTTACGATTTACGATTTTTTTGGATTTATACGATTTTAAGATTTCCGTATAAGATTAATTACTTGATATTAAAGAAAAAAAGCCCATTGTAAAATTACAATGAGCTCATATGTAAAGGACTATTACTATTGTTCAAAAAACCTCTGCAGAAAAACTGCAGAGTAACATTTGAACAGAGAACTTTTAAAGCTTAGAGAATGTAGCACCAGCACATGCGCTAGACTCAAAGATTGTTGCGCCAATACCAGAGATTGCCTGATACTTAGCGTTAAC
>CAYWUU010000168.1:0-2188 GCA_964461405.1 uncultured Erysipelothrix sp. | reverse complement strand
TACTATATTAGTAATGCGATCAGAGAGACTTTCAATTTGCGCTTTAGTATCCTTAGCAATAACATTTAAAGCCTCAACATCGACCTTAAATCCAAAGAACTCACACTTAGCCAATACTCTTGTCAAAGGACGCTCAATGGTTTCATAAACATCAAAAACCCCATCTTTTTTAGCCGTTTTAATCAAAGAATCCCATAAATCAAATAAATTAGAACTCACCTTCGCTAACTCACTTCGACCGTCTAAATCAGCGTACCACAAATTATACACATCACGAACCTTATCAAAGGTACTTACACCACTCACGATAAAAGACAATAACATGACATCATCAAAAACAAGCGACTTAGTACTAATATTTGCTTCCATGAGCACACGATACAATACCTTAGATTCACTGGCCACGACCCGACTTTTTTGAAGTAACGCTAAGAAAAGAGGATCACTTAAATTATCAACATACGCATATCTAAAGCCATCACTAAGCACAGCCCCTCTAAGTTTATCTTTTTCTACATCCAATACAATTGAAACATCATTACCAATCCAAGTATTATCAAAGGACCCAAACTCAATGGTATCAACAGTTTCACTAACGACTTCTTTTACTAAAGAATTCATATCATACTTACGATAAAACGCATTTAATTGCGCACGATCAATATCCAAAGCAAAACTATCAATTTCAACATTGATGGGCACTTCAGTATGAATACGCGCCAAATCATACGATAAGTACGCTTGATCCTTAAACTCACGCAAACGCTCACCCAACTTACCTTTGATACTATCAGCATGCGCATAGACACCATCCAAAGTCACATATTCATCCAATAACTTCTTAGCTGTCTTTTCACCCACCGAAGGGACACCAGGAATATTATCTGAAGTATCACCCATTAACGCCTTAAGATCAATTATTTGCGATGGTATAAACCCCGTCTCCTCTAATAAAAGAGCCTTGTCCATCCGTACCATCTCCGTAATACCTTTTTTCATGAGTAAAACATCCACATTGTCATCGATAACTTGTAATAAATCACGATCACTGGTCAAAATCTCAATATAATCATCTGGATAATCTTTTGCGAGGGTACCAATAATATCGTCTGCCTCAAAGCCTTCCAACTCCAAACGCTTAATATTCGCTGCATCCAAAAACTCACGAACCAGCGCAAATTGAGACACTAAATCCTCATCCACTTCCTTACGCGTTCCTTTATATTCCGTAAACATTTCATGACGAAATGTTTTAGCCCCCGTATCAAAAGCAATTAAAATATGAGTCGGTTCCATAACTTCCAAGGCACGATTTAGCATCGTAGAAAAACCATAAACCGCATTGGTAGCTACCCCATTACTAGAGCGCATGGCCCCTCTGGAAAACGTTCCATAATACGCCCTAAACAACATAGAGTTCCCATCAATCAATAAAATCTTTCGCATACAATCCTCCTCTTTATATACAAAACCCCTTACGAAAATGCTAAGGGGCTGAAACTTCTGCAATAACCATCAACGCATCCAAGTTCTCATACATCAATGTTATATAATCTTGATTATCTTTCATATCCTGATCACTCAAAGTATAAAGATTATGAAGTTTAATCTCCGTTAAATCAAGTTCAGTCTTAATTCTATTATAAAGATCTACATAATCAGTTGGATATAGATCCTCCTTAACAATATACTGAACATCATCAATCAAGATACGCTCACGATATACATTCAATAAATCCTCATCCGGTAAAACCCCAAACTCAGACAATACTAAAGGGTATACATTAATATCATATGTCTTTTGCCAATTACCATAACTAGGTGTTAACGACACAAAAGAAATCGTGTCATAGTTCTTCAATTTCTGATAATCCGCATACAATCGCACCAACTCAACCTCAAGTTTTTCAAAATTGTCAGAAAAATATTTCGCTTGATCCGGAAACTTAGCGACTAAGTAATCCAAGATTGAACGCCCCATGGAAACCATGGCCATCGGGTAAATCCACAACATCGGATCGCTCTCATACATATCGATATCTTCCAATAAGTCACTCTCATAATAAGGCCCTTCAATATTTTGAAGAACGCCGCCAACTTCAAAATTAAAATAACGCTTAAAATCATATAAACGAGAATAGTGCGACAAGTCAATACGCTGCACATTAGAGGCCTTAATATCTTCATC
>CAYWUU010000167.1:0-2197 GCA_964461405.1 uncultured Erysipelothrix sp. | reverse complement strand
AAATAATAAGGATCCTAACCTAGCTATAAAATACTATACTAATGATACGGTTTAGTATATTGGTTCATTGTATTACTAGTCTGGTAATATTATGGATAGTCCAACACGCCCGTTATTCCATTCTACGGATATTAAAATTGGGGTTTGGTTCTTGCCAGGATTATCTTTTAAACCCTAAGTGTGTTTTCATAATTTGATGGATTAGAAGTTCGGCCTCACCCGCATTAAAAAGCGTCATTTCAGCTTCGTATTCTTTTTGTGTGTAATAGGACAAAGGACTTAAGTATGCTAAGTAGCCGTTGCATAGTGAAAGTATCGTAGTATTGTATTCTTTTTTTAGGAGGGTATTTAAAGGTGAGCAGACTTCAAAGGGTAGGCCTAGGTAGAGGTGGTCGTTGATAGTATAGAGGACGCTTTCGAACATAAGGTCGTTATTAAAACGGTCTTTTGTGGTTGTGATGAGGGTGTTTCTTTTTAGTGAGGTGATGGACGTGTGGCTTGTTGTCTTAAGAAGCTCTTGAGACAGAGAATGAGCAAGGGTGTTCATAGAATGGTCTTGGCGCGTAAAGCGGGTGCTAACGTCGCCTAAAGCGCCTTGAATAAATACTACCTCATCGTACTTAGTGTGGAGTTCTTTTTCTAAGGGTTCTAAGATATCATTTGAGAAGCAGGTATTGTCTTCTTTAAGATAGGTAGGGTGTAGGGCTAGGCGAATTAGTGCAAGATTATGGTCTTTTGATTGGAAGTTGATGAGGACTGCTTCATTATCAAAGGGTAAGAGAATATCATGTCTATGGCCGGCCACACTATGGATGGTGTGGGTTTCAATAGAAGCGATAGTTTCTTGTGGCTGGGTGGTGTTGATGGCTTCAATAAGTGTGTTGATAAGTGTCTTTGTGAAGTCTGGACTGTAATCTTGGAAGACATCTTTCATAAAGCGTAAATTTTCGTCGGTATTTATCGTCCCACTTGGGCCAGCATGGGTGTGGTTTGCGAAGATATCTAGAGTTAGGTGTGGGAGTTTTTGGCGCAGTTCTTGGGTAATTGTATAATCAACGCCAATGAGGTCACAAGCAATAATTATATGATCGTCTACTCTTAGGATCCTTGCGTAAAGGGGATCTTTGGTTTGGGTCGATTGTCTTTTTCCAAAGTATCCTGACATAAGGGTGGGGGTCTTTGGGGTAATCTCTATTTTCTTAAAATCTATTTTCATCGTATCACATCCTTTTATTAATAGTAACACAGTTAAGCTTTAGGGTGATTGATTGGCTTTATTTTGTGAGGAAATAACCTTATTATATAAAGTTTTATATGATATAATAAATACAATGTGAGGTGGTCGTTAATGTCGTTTAAGGATGTTGTGGAGTTTTTAAAGCAACCGATGGTATTGGTCAGTATTGCGCTTATTTTAGGTGCATTTATTGTTTATTTGGGTATTAGAATGGTTCGTAAGAATCAATTAATGAAGCGCTTTAATGAAAGTGAGATTCAATATAATAATTGTATTAGTATTCCGATTTCTTTTAAGCTAAACAAAGCTAATAGTATTGCGAAGTCCAATCCTAATAAAGATGAGGAAGTATCGTTAATTAAGTCTGATTATGATTTAGTTGAAAAAATGCATACTGAAGTAGCGGTTTTAATGGCGGAAATTGAAGATAATTTGGCCTTTAATCGCGTAGGTTATGCCAGTCAGTTAATGGGTGATTTGGAGTCTGTTATTGCTGAGATGGGTACTTTGGCGATGGATGTTGATGGGCGTTTGGATCGCGTGTTGGAAGAGGAAGTGGAACAGCGTGAAGAAATTACGTCTTTAAAAGATCGTTTTAGAAAATATAAGACGATTCTTTTGGGTAATGTAAGTAATTATTTAGATAGTTATGCGGTATTGGAGAGCGATACCAAGGCAATTGAAGGTAAGTTTTCGTTGTTTGAGGAGTGGATTTTTGCCTCTGATTATATTAAAGCTCGGGCGTTAAGTGCTGAGATTGAGAAGGATATTGATGTGTATCAATATAAAGTAGAGGAAACTCCGAAATTATATGCTTTAGCTAAGGGTACGATTCCTCATATGTTGGATAGTTTATCTGAATTATATCAGGGAACGCGTGCTATGGATGTCTATCTTGAGCATTTGGAGGTTCCTAAGAACATAGGTATTTTAGCAGAAGTTCTAAAAGAGGATTTACGT
>CAYWUU010000166.1:0-2236 GCA_964461405.1 uncultured Erysipelothrix sp. | reverse complement strand
GATATTAATTGAACACTTTGCGGGTGCATTTCCATTGTGGTTAGCGCCGGTGCAAGTTAAGATTATTCCGGTTAATGCGAAGTATCATAGTGATTATAGCTATGAGGTTAAGGCCATGTTGCAGAAGAAGGGAATCCGTGTTGAGGTGGATGATCGCAATGAGAAACTTGGCTATCGTTTGCGGGAAGCTCAAACTTCTAAAGTTGCTATTCAATTGATTATTGGTGATAAGGAAGTTGAGAATAAGAGTGTTAACTTGCGTCGTTATGGTTCGCAATCACAACACTCCTTGTCGATTCATGCGTTTGTTGAGTTGATATTGGATGAGATTGAAAGTAAGAAGACTGAAATTAAGTAATTTAGACCACGAGATATCTCGTGGTTTTTTTATGCTTTTGGTATGATTTGAGGTGTTTTCATTGTAAAACAGTGCAAAGTTTACATTATTATTGTAAAAGTTTACATAAAGTGTGAAAACTACTTGAAATATTATTTTGGCTTGGTATAATCTAAACATTAGAAAAGGAGAATTTTTATGAAGCGATATTTAAAGGTTGTTATGATTGCATTGATCACATTATCTTTAGTAGCTTGTGGTGGGTCAAAAGATGATCCAAAGGGTACTAATGATAAGCCGGTCTTGGGAGTCAACCTGGACCTAACTGGTGGCGGCGCACAATACGGTGAAGCCGAAGAAGCTGGTATTAAGTTGGCTGTTAAGCTTTACAATGATAAGGGTGGCTTTAAAGGCCAAAAGGTCGAGCTAAAGATTCTCGATTCTAAATCAGATGTTGAACAAGCATATAAAACACAAACTCAATTAGCGGAGTCGGGTGTATTTGCGATTGTTGGGGCGACTATTTCGGGTACTTCAGCACAAGCAGTTCGGGCGTCAGGGGAACAAAAGGTTCCAACTGTATCGCCATCGGCTACTACAGACTCAGTTACTAATGATGGTACAGCAGGATATCCATATGGATATCGCGTATGTTATGCTGACAGTTTCCAAGCAGTTACGATGGCTAACTTTGCATGGGAACAAGGTTATAAGAAAGTTGGGATTATTGGAGATAACTCCAGTGATTATGCTAAGGGATTAGCGGATATCTTCGTTGAACAATTTAATAAAAATGGCGGAACCATCGTATTTGAAGAGAGTTATGCTAAAGGTGAAACAGACTTCTCAGCAACTATTACTAAGGTAAAAGCGAATACTGAAGTTGAAGCATTGTTTATTCCTGGATATTATGGTGAGATTGGACCTCTATTGGGTCAAGCCTATGATCAGGGTGTTCGTCTTCCTGTGTTGGGTGTAGATGGTTATGATAGTGGTGAACTTATTAATTTAGCTGGAGCTGCAGCTCTTAATAATGTATTTTACTCGAATCACTATTCGCGTTTGATTTCATCCGATGAGCATACTGCTTTTGTTGAAGCATTTAAGGCTGAGTATAATAAGGAGCCAGCTGGATTTGAGGCCTTGGCATTTGATGCAACGAACTTAGTTCTGGATGCATTGGATCGCGCCGGTTCATTGGACCCAGTTAAAGTGAACGATGCTATTAAAGCCACTAAAGATTTCAAGGGTGTTACGGGTACCATTTCAATTAACGACTTACATAATGCGGAGAAATCAACGTATGTAGTTGAACTTAAAGATGGTGTTGAAGTGAATGCTACAATTGTAGCTCCTTAATTAGTAGGTTTAGGGCGGGTATTAACTCGCCCTATTTTATACAATATAAGAGGAAAGGAGTTTATATGGAGCAGTGGATTCAACAAATTTTAAACGGACTAACAATCGGTAGTATTTATGCTTTAGTCGCCCTGGGTTATTCAATGATCTATGGCATTATTAAATTGATCAATTTTGCGCACGGCGAAATGTTTATGTTAGGGGCTTATATGTCCTATGTGGCTATGGTTAAAATGGGGTTACCCTTTTGGTATGCCATTGTTTTTTCTATGGTGGTTTGTGGTTTTATTGGTTTTATTATTGAACGCGTGGCGTATAGACCGCTTCGTAACTCAACTAGAATAAGTGCCTTAATTACTGCAATTGGTGTATCAATGTTACTTCAAAACTTAGTGAGTCGGTACTTTGGTGCCGATATTATTGCGGTACCACGCGTTCAGTTGATGCCTTCAATTACGCTGGGTTCAATTGTGATTAGTGGTAATCAAATTGTGATTTTTTCTATAACTATATTATTATTAGTTATGCTTCAATATATTG
>CAYWUU010000165.1:0-2309 GCA_964461405.1 uncultured Erysipelothrix sp. | reverse complement strand
AGTTATCCAATGCAAGTGCACTGGCTGCAAAACCTGTTCCCCATATAATTGCTACTATAAATAAACCAATTTTACCTGAATATTTTTTAATCAACTCTAAATCTCCTCTACTAAAATAAATTAAAGGTTTTCATAAAGAAAACCTTTAATTGCTTATTCCCAAAGGGCACTGCCGTCGGTTTCAATAACGTTCTTGTACCAGTGATAGCTCTTCTTCTTATATCTATCAAGTGTACCTGAACCATCTTCTTGTAAATCAATATATATGAAACCATAACGTTTATCAATTGATCCCTCAGTCGTACTTACAACGTCCATTGCAGACCAACTTAGGAAACCAATGATATCAACACCATCTAAAATTGCTTCATAAACTTCTTGAATATGTTGTTTTAAGTAATCAATTCTATAATCATCGTTTACTGTAAACTCACCTGATTCGTCTTTTACAACTTTATCATGTGCTCCAAGACCATTTTCAACAATGAAGATAGGTAATTCATACTTATCATACATTTCATTTAATACAATTCTGAATCCAACAGGGTCAATTTGCCATCCCCACTCACTTGTTTCTAAGTGTGGATTTTCAACTTCTTTAACTGTAAATGTATCTTCAGAAACATCTCTAACATCTTTATACTTACCGTCGTTTAATGCAGTTGTACATACACTTCTATAGTAACTAACAGAAATATAGTCAACAGGGTGAGCTTTTAAGATTTTTCTATCTTCTTCAGTAATATCTAAATGTATATTGTTCTCTTCAAATACTCGTTTGGAACTAAATGGATATTCTCCTCTAGCATGAATATGAGTGAAGAAATCTAATTCTTGCTTCTTTTGCATTTCAAGCACAGCATCCTCTGGATGAGGTCTAAGTGGATAAACTCCCTTTTCAGAAATCATACATCCAACCATAAGATCAGGATTAATTTCATGTGCCTTTTTAGTAACAAGTGCACTCGCAACCAATTGGTGGTGTGCCGCTTGATAAAGGTCAGAAGGTGTTAAATCACTTTCTTTAGTCATGATTCCACCAGCAATAAATGGTGTTTCTAAGATAGCGTTAATCTCATTGAAAGTTAACCAATATTTTACTTTATCTTTATAACGATTCATCACTACTTCAGAGTAACGAACAAAGTGATCAATTACTTCTCTATTTAACCATCCATCGTAGTTTTTAGCTATTGCTAAAGGTGTTTCATAGTGCGCTAAAGTAATTACTGGTTCAATACCATACTTTAGTAACTCATCAATAACATTATCGTAGAACTGTAGTCCCTTTTCATTTGGCTCAAGGTCATCTCCATTAGGGAAAATTCTTGCCCAAGAAATTGAAGTTCTAAAGGATTTGAATCCCATATCTGCAAACAGTTTTATGTCTTCTTTATAGTTTTCATAAAAGTTTGCTGCACCTAATTTTAAGTTATCAGGTGTAGGGCCGTCGGTAATAATACCTCGAGCCCCTTTTGGTGTAACATCTTGAACTGTTAAACCTTTTCCATCTTTATCAAAAGCTCCTTCGAAGTGATATGCAGCTGATGCACTTCCCCAAAGAAAATCTTTTGGGAATTTTTTTGTACTCATTAAAATCATTGTCCTTCCTTAAAATTCAAAGCTTCTAAAATAAAGATAGCTGCTGATTTTGGATCGCGTGTATAAGAAATATATTCCGCACCTTGTGTTCCAATTGCGATTGCCCCGTAATTAGTTGCTTCTTTCTTCATATTGTCTAAATGACTTGAAACTTGTGGTGCTAAAATAACTACATCAACATCTTTCATAAACTCACCATGCTGACCGTAGTGACCGCCACGTGCCGTGAATGATACCCCTACTTCTTCTTTCAACATATCACTACTATCATTTAGAGCATTTGCTAACATACCACTTGTACCGCCCCCCGCACATAACACAAGTATATTTAGACTGTCTTTATCAATTTTTAAATCTTTTAAATCAATTTGCTTTTCTTCTGCAACACCATTCAACTCTTCAAGATGCTCTTCTTCAAGCTTTTGAAGGTCATACACTTTAAAGAATGGGTAGTAGATAATAAAGTTAGAAACTGCAATTAGTATAACTACCACAAACGATAACGGATGGAAGTTAGTACCAACGATGGTTCCAATAAACCCAGGCGTTGTCCACGGTAACTCCATAATGAATCCATTCATTCCTAAGTAAACAATGAAGAATCTCCAGATAATAGTATTGACTATTGGTGCCAAGATGAATGGAACCAAGAATATCGGACTTAAGATAAGGGGTGCACCAAATGTAATTGGATCGTTAACGTTAAA
>CAYWUU010000164.1:0-2314 GCA_964461405.1 uncultured Erysipelothrix sp. | reverse complement strand
TATCGGGATAATGATAATAATTATAAGAGTAAGTTTGATGGGTATATTTGTGAGCAGGGATTGAAGTTAGAGTTTGATTTTGATTCTAAGCTCTTGTCAGATGTATTAACAGCGATTGCTAAAACCTCTGTTAATCCTAGATTGAATATTCAGTTTTCGGTTAAGGACAAGGATGCCGTTAATGAGGCATTGCTTGTGGAAGCTACAAAGAACGCTCGCGAGAAGGCTGAAATCTTAGCGAAGGCTTCTGGCGTTTTTTTGGGTAAGTTAATTAGTGTTGATTATAATTGGGGTGAGATTCATTTACTTTCGCCCACGCGTTATGAGATGGAGGATAGAAGCCTGTTAATGAAATCATCGGATTCGATAACGATCGAGCCTGATGATATAAGTGCTAGCGATTCCGTGACTTTTGTTTGGGAGATAAATTAAGCATGGAAGTTTTGGAAATTAGACATGTCAATGACACGATAGCTGAATTGGTTGCACTTTTTAGAGTGGATTTGCGTTCCTATAAGGGGATTGTATCCGAACTTGATCTTGAAGCTGGGCGCGCGGAAATGGAAGGGTATATTTCGAGTGGATTCCCATCGTTTGTGGCCAGTATTAAGGGTGCAAATGTTGGTTATCTTGTTTGTCGTGTTGATAGTGGTGTTGTTTGGGTGGAGTCTCTTTTTGTGAAAGAAGCGTATCGTCGCCATGGTATTGCGAGTGCCTTGCATCGTAAAGCTGAAGATATCGCTTCATCATTTGGTGGAGATACCGTTTATAACTATGTTCACCCTAATAATCATGGCATGATCAATTTCTTGCGCCAGCGGGGATATACTGTCTTGAATTTAATAGAGATTAGAAAGCCGCATAAAGATGAGCATTTTACGCAGTCGATATCAGTTGGAGAGCATGATTTTGATTACTAAAGCATAGACTCATACGGAAGTATTTTGTTTGGTTGGGTCTTCTATGTGAAGCGTTTTCGTTGTGGTTGAATAGAAAGTAAATAGTGTATCGTTGATTATTTGAAGGTAATCGATTGAAATAGAGAGCGAGAGTTAAAATGGGTATTAGTTTAAGAGATATCAATAAATATAATTATGAGGCGTGTGTTAATCTGCGTGTTAAGGATCAACAAAAAAACTTTGTGGCTGAGAATGCTTATTCTTTGGTTCAGTCATTTTATGAAGAAAATATCTATACTTTAGCGATTTACTATGATGAGACTATGGTGGGTTTTATATTGTATGATTTTGATTTAGACTTAAATGGTTGGAGTTTCTCAAGGTTTATGATCGATCATAAGTACCAGGGACGGGGCTATGGTAAGCAGGCTTTGGCGGCTTTTCTAGGTTATTTTAAGAATCTACACCCTCATACTGATTTATTCACAAGTGCTGAATTGGAGAATGAAACGGCTATTAGCTTATATAAAAGCTTTGGATTTAACACCCTTGAACCCTTTGAGTATACCTATAATGGTCACACGTATAGGGAACTTAGGATGGTTAAAAGTACTTGGTAGTAAAGATGTTGTTCTTTTTTATGGGAGATGTAGTCGTATAAACTAAATACTAGGAGGTAACGATGGGAAGACCAACAAATAAGAGGGATTTAATTGAAGTTTCGAATATGAAGTTTAACAAAATGTTTAGTCTAATTGATAGTATGAGTGAGGATGCTCTTGTGGCTCGATTTTCATTTGGTGAAGAAAAGGGAAAGGAAGCGCATTGGGGACGTGATAGGAATTTGCGGGATGTCCTGATTCATGTACTGGAGTGGCAGTATTTATTGATTGATTGGGTGAGGACTAATCAAAGGGGAGTGCTGAAGTCATTTCTACCCGCGCCTTATAATTGGCGAACCTATGGGGATTTGAATCTTGAGATTTGGAAAAAACACCAAGAGACTTCAGTTTACGAAGCGATGCTAATGTTGAGGAAAAGTCATAATCAGGTGCTTGAAATAATTGAGGAGTTTTCAGATGATGAACTCTTTAAAAAGGGGAGTCTATCGTGGACTAAGACTTCTACGTTAGGTAGCTATTGTGTGTCTGCTTTGGCGAGTCATTATGACTGGGCTATGAAGAAAATAAAGCTTCATAATAAAACTTATATTGGTGAATCTTAGTAGTATGGGTGTGATGTATTAAGTGAGTTTTTTAGTATTATGTTTAAACAATAATGGGTTGCGCTTCTTATGTGTGTTTCTTTTGAAATACATTAAAGGAGTGCAACCCATTTATCTTTCTTGATCTCTCATTGCGGTTAGTGTCAAATGAATGTGGGTAAAAATATGTTTACTCATTAATTTCTTGCAA
>CAYWUU010000163.1:0-2361 GCA_964461405.1 uncultured Erysipelothrix sp. | reverse complement strand
AATGACTGTGTTAGACTTACACCTCTAACATGGTACACCTTTCCCAACTATTGATTATTAAATAATAATAATCTCAGGGCGTTACTGTAACATTCTCACCTTTATAAGGAATAGTTATCAGATGCCGGTCAATTCCAGCGCGTCAAACGAGGTCGGTTCCTCGCACCATATACTACAGTCATTGGCATCCTCTAATGGACTTGCACCATTGTCTTCCCCGGTCAAGAGGCTGCACTTCTTGTTGTGCTAAGATTCTGCTGGTATGTATCCTCGGACTTGCACCGGGGACTGGCGGCTATAAATAACTGCCGCTATGCTGCTACTTACATTAATACATCGCTTCATTAAACATCGGTATATATGCGCTTGCTACCTAACCTTCATTGCTTGATACCTTGTTTGCGCAAACAAAATAATCATAGGCATATAACATTAGGCAGTTTGCTAGATTACATAATTAATGAGTACCTTATCAGAGGCATACAGTCTCATATGGCTCTGCCACCTACCCTACGCGGGTAGGTACAGATCATACAACTTCGTTGCTTGAAGAAATTTTGACGACAAGTTTGTGTCAAGATACTTGGTTTTCTTTGATTGGGCATATCACTATTGGCTTCGCTCCAATGTCTCCCGATGGACTCAGGCGTTCTGCTGGGCTGAACTAAGGTATGCTTTATCAAATCAATCTTGCTACCATTAAACATAATCATCGAATGGTCATGACAACATTCGCGAAGGGGTACCCGTTTAATGTACAAGCCTAAATTTGATGGTGGGAATATGAGGAGTTGAACCTCTGGATTAACCGGGGGCTTTATAAGAACCCTTGCATTGACCGAATGCGATACTCCCATTTTGTCGGAGTGGAGGGAGTTGAACCCTCAAACACCACTTTATAAGAATGGCTACCGTAACCGCCGGAGTCACTCCGATATATTATATTTCTAAGTCTTCTTTCCTTCGTGTGAGCAAATCTTTAATATAACTTATTATTCACTGTTCAAGAAAACAAAATATATTTCTTAATTTTATTCGCATTTAACAAATTATTAACCATTATTATATCATCATTACCGATGGTTAATGGAATATAATCCAAATCAAATTGATGTTTTAATTTTCTACCAGAAGTACGAGCATAAATGCTAGTGTATTTTTGCTGAGCGACCCCAACAATTAGAAAGCGTTCTTTGCCGCTATCATTTGCATCAATAAAAATCTCATACTTCTTTATTGTTTGATGATCTTTAGATAGAGTAAGTATACAGTGACCGTCTTCACATTCATATATACGGTCTTCATGATCTCGTGAAGCAAACCTTAAAAGCTTATTACACCAGTGACATTTCATGTATCTTACCTACTTGTTGGCGGAACCAGGGGGAGTTGAACCCCCGCATTGACATTGACAATGTCATGTCCTACCGTTAAACGATGGCTCCATATTCAACATCAACCCGCTAAATGTCTATCGTTAATTCGACTGCCACCATAAATTAGCGTTGGGTACCAGGGGTTCTGCTGGCACAGATTTCATCTGTATAAGATGTCGATTTTGGCACCCCTGGACCTGATTTTACAGAACATCTTCCCCTTTATCGAAGGACTGTTTTCATTAAACTACAGGGATATAATTTCTTTCTGCACACTTTTTCTTAATTTTTGATGACTTAATCTTTAAGCACCTATCCTCTAATTCTTTGGAAAGAAGCCCCCTTCTTTTAATCCTGCCTCTTACAGCATTACCACTAACACCAAATTTTTCACCTACATCACAAAAACCAAATTCAAATACCATGTCTAATAATTCTGCATCAGACACCCACGAAATCTTACATCTTCTATTAAGAGGAGTTGGATTGTTTTTGTGCCAATCTTTCAAGGCAGATAAACATCTTTTAGATAAAGGTCTGCCCTTTAATGATGTGGAAATTTTAGACTTAGTCGCATCACTAACTACTCTGGTAGATACTCCGTCACCACCTGCAGTTAAATTATAACCGTATTTATTTCCATAAACATTTACGTTAGACTTAAAATAAGTTATCCAATATTTTTCAGCCTCTAATGCATCTATCTCAGAAGTAAACCGCTGAAATACAGTATAGGAAAAATTTTGTAAACCATACTTATTCATAGCTTTATGAATAAGAGAATATAAAGTCGGGTACTTGTCTGATCCCCCATTTGCTACTATGGTGTGCTCATGAAACCTAGAATGTTTTCTAGATTTGCCCTTACCAACATAAACTTTATTATTTATGAGATTATGAATACAATATATGTAGTACATATCAATCTATATATCAAACCAATCTTGATCCTTATCTGCATTCTGATATGGTGGGTTCAGAGGGA
>CAYWUU010000162.1:0-2419 GCA_964461405.1 uncultured Erysipelothrix sp. | reverse complement strand
GCATGAAACTCAGCGACCAAACGCGTATCATTAAAATTCCTAATATCTTTATAACTAAGATACGGATGCAAATCAGCATAGACATCTATAAGAACCAGTAACTGCGCAAAAAAGTCACCCTCAACCTCATGCAAGCGTTTCTGTAAGATACCCACATGTTCCAAACATAAGCTCTCAATCACACTCGCTAAAACATCTTCTTTAGTTTCAAAATAGTAGTAGAATAAACCCTTCGCCACTGCCGCCGCCTTAGCTATCTGAGTAACGGATGTTTTTTCAAAACCTTGCACTATAAATAGACCTTTTGCTACGTTAATTATCTCTTCTTTTCGCATCTGTGATACTGTATATTTTTTCAATTTCTCGCCTCCAACTATTTAATTATATACATTTATTGACCGATGGTCAATAAATGTATATAAAAACTAAATGAACAAATAAAAAAAGAAGTGCCTCCAGAGACACTCCCATAAACTACTTAAACCATATCTTCAAAATAAGAATCATGCTCGCTAAACAAAGACACCAAATCATCACGCGTCAATGCTTTTTTATCAGCACCCTTCACATCAAAAATGATTCTACCACCATGAAACATAACCAAACGATCCCCATAATCCAAAGCATGTTGCAAGTTATGCGTAACCATCATGGTTGTGATATTGCGGTGTTCCACCATTTTTTTTGTTAACTTAATAATAGCATCACTACTTTTTGGATCCAAAGCAGCCGTATGCTCATCCAACAGCAATACCTTGGGATTATTCATCAAAGCCATCAATAACGACAACGCCTGACGCTGACCCCCTGATAATTGCCCCACTTTAGCATCCAACTTGTTTTCCAAACCCAAATCTAATTCCATCAACATTTCCTTAAAAAATGCTTCCTTATCTAAGGAGATACCTTTTTGAAGATTCATCAATTTTCCTTTATTATAAGCTAAGGAGAGATTTTCCATTATGGTTAGGGAAGGAGAAGTACCCGCCACAGGATCTTGATACACTCTTGAGATTTCCTTAAATCGCTCAAATTCTTTTTTCTTCGCTAAATCAACACCATCAAACTTCACAACTCCAGTATCAGGAACTACCTGCCCACATAGAATATTAAACAAGGTTGATTTACCGCTACCATTTGAACCAATGATTGAAACAAACTCACCATCACGCACTTCCAAATTCAAATTCTTATACAACTGATTTTCCGCATACGTATTGGGATTAAACGTCTTGCTTATATTATTAAATACTAACATTCTTATCTCCCTTCTTAAATAACCTATCCAGTTTATCACCGGAGTTATTTAATACAATAGCGATTACAAAAATAATTACCGTCACTAACTTTAGGTGTTGCGGATCCATGCCCAGTCTAATCGCCAACGCTACAATAAAACGATATACAACCGACCCCGTTATAACCATGGTCGTTAATTTAAAACGCGTTCTTCTTAATAATAACGTACCCAGCATAACTGAAGACAAACCCATAACAATCATTCCTGCTCCCAATGACACATCATAATAGCGTCCCACTGAAGCAGCCACACCCCCACTAACAGCAATTAATCCATTTGATAAAGCCAAGCCAATAATCTTAACCTTACCCACATCTTGTCCCAGCGAGGTAACTAAAGCTTCATTATCACCAGTTACCTTGAGTAAATAACCTACTTTAGTTGACAGAATCCAATCTACTAAGAACTTACACGCAAAGACTAAAACCAATAGAACTGCTAATTTATATAAATTTAGGACTTCTTTAGGAAGATTTAAGCCCGCTAAGAACGCAGTATCAAATAACGTCTTTTCGCGAAGAAGGGGCAAGTTTGACTTGCCTCCTGCGATCATTAAATTAATAGAATACAACCCCGTCATTACCAAAATACCACTAAGCAAACTTGTGATCTTAAGTTTCACATGAAGAAGACCTGTTATGGATCCTGCAATAACGCCAGCTATTAGAGATGCTAACAGCGCCACCCAAGGATTACCTCCATTAAGAATAATCACAGCACTGACCACAGCCCCTAATGGGAAGGTTCCATCCACACTCAAATCCGATACTCCAATAATATTGTAAGATAACATTACACCCATGGCTAAGATGGCATATAGTGTACCTTGTTCTAAAACATTAACGAAAAAATTAAACATACTATTTAAGGTTTGCCCTTTCTAAGATAGCCGCCGGAATTTCAATTCCAAGCGCCTTTGCTACCGATTCACTAACCAATAGGTTAGTCTTAGTAGCCGTTTCAACCGCAATTTCAGCTGGCTTTTTACCATCTATTAATATAGATTTTACCACAGAACCCGCTTGCACACCAAGTTCAAAATAGCTAATAGAATCACTCGCCAACATCCCCAAATCAAACTGACCATCTTCCGCCCCAAAGACAGGCGTCTTCGCATAG
>CAYWUU010000161.1:0-2435 GCA_964461405.1 uncultured Erysipelothrix sp. | reverse complement strand
AGAAACGGTTGAGGCGATAGTCACCGCCGCCAAATAATGCACTTAATAATGATTCGTGGTTATAATATAAATAGATTATTCCAAAAAAGAGTACTGCAGCAATTGAACCGATTACAAGAATCCACTCTTTTCTAACGCCTGATAGAAAGAACATTGCCGCTAAACTAACTACAATAATAATTGGAATTCCTGTATCAGGTTGCAATACAATCATTACTAGAGGAGGCAAGGCATAGCGTGCCATCTTTAGTAGGAGTTGAATGTCAGAAGCAAAGCTATTATCTTCCTTATTTAAATTGTGTTCATAAATAATATTAGCTGTAATAAACAGTAGGATCATCTTCATAAATTCAGAGGGTTGAAAAGAACCTATCTTTGGAATAACATACCATCCATAAATCCCTTTTATTTCTGGAATTAGTGAGGTTCTGATTATACCAAATCGCGCGAGTAACTGAACAGCGAGGAGTCCCATTAATATCCAGTAGAATAAGTAAGCCCCGGTAAAGAGCCTATCTGTACCAAACTTTAGTAGAAATATTACAAACGTGAAACTAATCATAAACCAGATGGACTGGCGAATTAAATCAGATTTCACATCAACTAAGTTACTAATAGGGGCTGACATATAAATAGATATCATGCCAATTAGGCCGCTAATAACCACGAATCCAATGAGAACATAATCAATATTAAACGATCGTTTTGATTCATTTGATGGTTTCATTTTCTTCCTCCTTTTGCGATAGAAAATAATAGTGTATAATGTAGTAGATAACGAATGCGAGGTTAGGTTATGAATCGACTTCAGATATATTTAGAAGAATTACAATTGCCCCTTAAGGCACTCTTCTTTGGTACATTTTTAATTGCTATTGGCAATATCTTAGGAAATCCACTGATCAACGAATTAATATTTATTAGAAGTGACTTTACGTTAAAGCTCACACAAATATTACTGTTCACAGGTGGTTTAATTTTAGCATGTTTTCCATACATTGTTTTTGTGAAATTGTTGTATGCGCGATCTAATGATAAAAATATCGTGATTGTAGGGCTTATAGCTTATGTTGTTTTCTTAATCATGGTACTTTTCTTCGCACCTTCTAACTTACCCGCTAATGTTTACTCCAAGTATCTTAGGGTAGATATCTCTGGTAATTCCTATGCCTTAATGAAAACAGGGATATTGGGTCTGTTAGGTATCTATTATATCGTGAAAACAATATATAAGAAACCAGCACGTCAAAAAAACGCTAACTTCACACGTATCTATGATGCGGAGTTAATGCGTTTGGTATATAGTTTGATCATTGCGACCGTTTTTGGGATTGCTTTTGCCTATATTTATCCTTTAGCGATAAAGGGCATCTACTCCGTCATTAATTTTGTTGCTTCGGATGTAAGTAATCCCATGAGTAGTTTTACCTATAGTGCCTTTGAACGTCTCATGGCTGTTTTAAATTTAGATGTCTTTATGCGCGAAGAGATGTGGTTTGGTGCCCTAGGGGGTACTTGGAATAGTTTGGATAATATTACATATATAGGTGATGTTAATATATGGGGTGCGCAATTGCGCGATAGTGTCGCTGTATTAGGTGTTGGTAAAGCGGGTCGTTTTACAACCGTTTACTATATCCTTAATATTTTTGCGGTACCAGCCTACTTATTAGCTTTAGTCACAACAGTTTCAAATAAAAAAGAAAAGCGTCTGGCAATTATTACGGTTGTGTTGGGTAGCCTTCTATCCATGGTTTCAGGTATGCTCTTACCAATAGAAATTGTTCTATTGTTGACGACACCGATTCTATATCTTATTCATATATTCTTCGTGGGCTTCTTCAGTGCGGTTTTATTAGGACTGGGAATAACCGTTGGGTTTAGTTACCTAGGCATACTTAGTGCTGCGGCACCGGGTAATATAATGGATCTTTTATCTTTATCTCGCAATAGTATTATTAACGTACAGGTATTATCGTTGGTAATGATTGGTATTGTGGCCTTTGTGGTATATTTCTATGTCACTAAGTTCTATTATTCTAGAATGGCGATTGATGTATTGAATGTGGGAAGTAAAGACGAAGAGGTTCAAGGGTTTATTGATAGAGTGGGGGGGTTGGAGAATATTGCGCAGCTATCCAGTACGCCTACTAAGTTAACACTAACTCTTGTTGATGCAGATAATATTAATGTAAGTGGATTACACCGTCAGGGTGTAACAAAGATTGTGCAAACACGTCAAGGATATATTCTTTCATTTGGAGCGGGATCGTATATGCTTCAAAAGGAAGTAAACAGGCTGTTGGCACTCCATAATGAAGCAAAGGAAGTTAATAATGAGTTTGAATAATGAAAAGCTAACCCCCATGCTCCAACAATATATGGATATTAAAGAAAACACCAAGGATGCTTTGGTGTTTTATCGCCTAGGTGAC
>CAYWUU010000160.1:0-2461 GCA_964461405.1 uncultured Erysipelothrix sp. | reverse complement strand
CTATAGATAAAGATACTAGCCTTGATAAGTCATAAGGGTTTTGAATACTTGCTATTAGCAATGTTGTATGGTATTATTTTAAGTGGCAAAAGTAGCCATTCACACACTGTGGATAGACTGACCCGTGCTCTTTAGTGAGTTGTCAGTAAGTGGAAGCAGTGGAGGATAAACGGAAAGGTTGGAATTAAATTATGTCATCAAATGTAGTAACGATGAGACAACTCCTAGAAGGAGCGGTTCATTACGGCCACCAAACGCGTCGTTGGAACCCAAAAATGAAGCCTTATATTTATGGGGCAAAAAACCGTGTTTATGTTATTGATTTAAACAAAACACAAGAAAGATTAGAGGAAGCATACATTGCTTTACGCGATATCGCTGAGAAAAACGGTAAGTTATTAATCGTTGGTACTAAGCGTCAAGCGCAAACTATTGTGGTTGAGGAAGCACTTCGTAGTGGTTCATTCTTTATGAATCAACGTTGGTTAGGGGGTACACTTACTAACTTCCGTACAATTCAAAAGAGTATCCGTCGTCTGGTAGAAATTGAAGAGATGGAAAACTCAGGATCAATTAATGTATATCCTAAGAAAGAAGTATCTATTTTATTAAAAGAAAAAGACCGCTTAGAGAACTTCTTGGGTGGTATTAAAGAAATGCGTAAATTACCTGATGCAGTATTTGTTGTTGATCCTACTGAGGACTATAACGCGGTAGCTGAAGCTAAGAAATTAGGAATTCCAGTATTTGGTATTGTTGATACTAACTGTGATCCTGAAATCGTTGACTATGCTATTCCAGGTAATGATGATGCTGTGCGTTCAATTCGCTTAATCATTCAATTAATGGCTGATGCTATGATTGAACCAAAAGGTGGCGTATTAGCTGCGGCGTATCAAGATAATAGTGAAGAAGACATTACTATGGAAGATGTAATTGTGAATGTTGAAAAACAAGCGCAAGAAAACGAACGTCGTCGTCGTCAACGTATGGATGAACGTCGTCGTCGTGATGATCGTCGTCGTGATAACCGTCGTAGTTTCAATAATCGTGGTGATAATAGAAACGCTGATGCGAAACAAGAAACTAGAACTGAAGTAAAAGAAACAAAAACTGAGGAGGCATAAAATGGCAATTTCTGCAAAACTCGTTAAAGAATTGCGTGAACTTACAGGAGCGGGGATCCTTGATTGTAAAAAGGCTCTAGAAGCAACTGAAGGTAATATTGATGAAGCTGCAAAGTGGCTTCGTGAACAAGGTATTGCTAGTGCGGGTAAGAAAGCTGGTCGTATTGCAGCAGAAGGTCTTACTAATGTATTAGTAGATGGTAATCGTGCGGTTATTTTGGAAGTAAACTCTGAAACTGACTTTGTGGCCAAAAATGATTTATTCTTAAACTTAATCAATACTATTAGTGAAGCAATCATTAACAATAACCCAAAGACAAATGAAGAGGTATTGGCACTTGAAGTTGATGGAGCGAGCCTTAATGATTTAGTCATTAATGCTACAGCTACCATTGGTGAAAAAATTACATTCCGTCGTTTTGCTTTAATTGAGAAAACAGACGCACAAGTATTTGGTGCTTATAAGCATATGGGTGGTACTATTTCTTCAATCGCACTATTAGAAGGTGGCGATGCTGATTTAGCTAGAGATATGGCAATGCAAGTAGCTTCTATGAATCCTACATATGTGTCTATGAATGATATTCCTGCTGAAATTACTGAAGCTGAGAAGAATGTTCAAATTGAAATCGTTAAAAACGATCCTGAACTTTCAACTAAGCCTGAGAAAGTAATTGAGGGAATCATTAGAGGGCGTGTAAGTAAGACATTGCAAGATATTTCATTAAATGATCAAATTTTCTTTAAAGATGGCAGTTCTAAAGTATCAGCTGTGTTAAAGCAAGCCAATGCAACTGTGGTTGAGTTTGTGCGCTTTGCGGTTGGTGAGGGAATTGAAAAACGTGAAGAAAACTTTGCTGAGGAAGTCGCAAAAGCTTCTCAAGTATAAAAAAATTACTAAGGACACATTTTCGTGTCCTTTTTTAAAGAAAGAGGACGATACTATGTATAAACGAGTTTTATTAAAATTAAGTGGCGAAGCCCTATCCAGTGACAACGACATTTTTGACAAGGAAGTACTCTTTGATTTAGCCCACCAACTTAAGGAAATAGTAGAGATGGGGGTTGAAGTTGCTATTGTTGTCGGTGGTGGTAACTTTGTGCGTGGTAAGATGTCTGATGAGTTGGGAATTGAACGTTCTCAAGTTGACAATATGGGGATGTTGGGAACCGTTATAAACTCATTGGCCATTCAAGGTGCTCTTGAGAGCCTTGGGGTTGAAACGCGCGTTCAAACCGCTATTGAGATGACTAAAATAGCAGAGCCTTTTATACCAAGACGCGCTATACGTCATTTAGAAAAAGGGCGCATCGTTATTTTTGGAGCTGGAACA
>CAYWUU010000159.1:0-2526 GCA_964461405.1 uncultured Erysipelothrix sp. | reverse complement strand
GACCTTCGGGTTATGAGCCCGACGAGCTACCGAACTGCTCCATCCCGCGATATAAATACTGCTTACTTAGTATAACACATTTCAAAATAAAATCAAACTGGCGGAGGAGGTGGGATTTGAACCCACGCGAGCTATTAACTCCTGCTGGTTTTCAAGACCAGTCCCTTCAGCCTCTTGGGTACTCCTCCAGCTGTGAAATTATTGGTGGACCCTGTAGGACTCGAACCTACGACCAACCGGTTATGAGCCGGTGGCTCTGACCAACTGAGCTAAGGGTCCGGCGCTTAGAATAATTGGTAGCGGGAGTGAGACTCGAACTCACGACCTCCCGGGTATGAACCGGACGCTCTGGCCAACTAAGCTATCCCGCCGTATTATTTACTTAATATAAATGGTCGGGATGACAGGATTCGAACCTGCGACCCCTTGGTCCCAAACCAAGTGCACTACCAAGCTGTGCTACATCCCGACTTAAATTTAATGGCGCGCCCGACAGGAGTTGAACCCATAACCTTCTGATCCGTAGTCAGACGCTCTATCCAATTGAGCTACGGGCGCATCATATATAATATTGGCGAATCACCAAATGTAATGGTGGGGATGGAGGGACTTGAACCCTCACGAAGTTACCTTCAACGGATTTTAAGTCCGTTGCGTCTACCGATTCCGCCACATCCCCATATATTTGGAGGTTCCTATCGGATTTGAACCGATGATCACAGAGTTGCAGTCTATTGCCTTACCACTTGGCTAAGGAACCCTTTCACACTGTGCTAAATCATTATACAATATCAGAATAAAATTGCAAGGGATATTTAGCATTTGTTTGAAATTTAATCACAAAGACTTTGACTTTAATCTCTATTAGTAGGATTCGCGCTACGATACTCAGAGCATTTATAAAAAATAAGTGCTCTTTATCTATATTAACATATTTTTGATATCAATGTTCAACAAACTTTGTAAATAACAAAAAAAGGGGGGAATCCCCTTTAGTTTTGCGTGACTTCTGAGTCAGAATTTTTTCTAACGCTTTCAATTCCATTTAGACAACTGGCTTTTGTCGTATATCCCTCTGAGAACACAACAATTTCACCGTTGCGAGCTTTTAGTCTAAATCTAAACTCACCTGCATTATCTTTATACATTTCAAACTTTGGATGCGTTTTTTCTTCTACTGGATCGGTTGTTTGATCTTCAGTATGTGAACTTGGTGCGATATTTCTTACACTCTCAATACCGTTCTTTGCTGAGGCTAGTGAACTATAGACTTCTGAAGTGGCAATCACTTGGCCATTACTAGCAATTAAGTCGAACTTAGTTCCTGTCTTTGTTTCTCTGATTAAATATTTTCCCATGATTTCCTCCTGAATATTTATCTAGTTATATAATATCGTAGCGCTTACATAAAGTTAACTAAAGTGCATTTATTATTTGCTTTTTAGCATAAGCATATAATAGTAAGAATGAAACTCATACCCCAAACGTTCATAGATTCTAGCAGCATCTGGGTTATCGTAGAAGAGTACACCGTGCTTACCTTCTTTATATAACGCATCACTCAAAGCCTTCACAAGCGCACTAGCATAACCTTTCTTCCTTTGTGAAGCTTTGGTCCCAACCGCAACAATCATCGCACTATTAGGCGTAAAAGCCGTTGCAGTCCCAACAGCTTGCACACCACCTTCCACAACAACACCATAAAACCAAGAACTATCACGTTCATATGTTTCTTGCATTCTTTTAAGCCTAACATCAAAATTTTGTTCAGCCTTTCCCTTAAAGATAGTATCTTGAACCGTTAATAGATCTGATAATTCATCTTTACTTAATCTTTTAGCTAGTGTTGTATCTACTTCAATCTCATTAGGATAATAAACAGATAAACGAGTTTTCTTTACTTCACCAATAATGCCATCCAGTCTATCTCCCAATAATTCAAAAGTTCTAGTCCCAACATTAATGTTTAAAAGAGGATACATATGATATTGATCCATAATAAAGTCAATAAGGTCCTCGCCGACTTCATCCGCAAATAAATGCAAACTTGATTGCGTATAAATCAATATAGCCCCCACTAAAACATCTTCCTTATAGTATCCATAAAACTCTTGAATATTGTCATCAAATCCATCTGCCAATAAATCACCAATAAAGAACAGATTCAAATGCGCATCCTTCTCTAGATACTTCATTAATGGACTTAAATCCTTTTCATCTAACTTTCTAATCATAACTTACTCCAAACTTTCTCCATTTGATTCAATAACCCGCTTATACCAATAAAAACTATTCTTCTTATAACGCTTAAGTTCTTTTTCACTTACTTCATCACGATCCACATACACAAATCCATAACGCTTCTGATATCCATTTAGCCAACTTAACAAATCTGTAAAGCTCCATGTACAATACCCCAAGACCTCTACCCCATCTTCCAAGGCATCTTTAATGGCTTCAATATGTTTCCGAAGGTAATCAATGCGATAATCATCATATACCTCACCTGCAATCAGATCATCAAAG
>CAYWUU010000158.1:0-2559 GCA_964461405.1 uncultured Erysipelothrix sp. | reverse complement strand
ATTTAAATAGAGATCTACGGTTAGTAGGCTTTGGTGAGGAAACCCAAAAAGTTATGTCGCTACTTAATCTAAGTGATACACAGGTTGATGAGTTATTGAATCCTAAGGAAGTAATTATTGAACACGAGAGTATTACTGCAATCGAGCATTTTTTAAGGAAAGCGGATAAGTTGATGATCTGTGGTGATTATGATGCAGATGGTGTTAGTAGTACAGCTATTGCGATGTTGATTGCTAAGGAAATTGGTTTGGATAAGCCGGGATATTTTATTCCAAATCGTATGGACGATGGGTATGGGATAAATAAAGACATTGTTAAGTTAGTTTTTGATAAAGGGTATACCGATTTATTGGTAGTTGATAATGGTGTTAAAGCCACTGAATCATTACAATATGCCTTGGATTTGGGATTAAATGTGGCCGTGGTTGATCATCATATCATTGAATCTTTTGCGGTTGACTGCATCTTAGTGCATCCTGATTTCTTAGGGGCGTATGCTAGTGAAATGAGTGCTGGGGGCTTAATGTGTGTAATAGCGGAAGCCATGGGTGTTTTGACGCCTAAGATTTTGGCCTATGGTGCTTTAGCCACCATTGCGGATGTAATGGGATTATGGGGCAAGAACCGTGAAATTGTTAGACGGGGTTTAGAGGTAATGAATACGACACGGGTTTCTGCTTTGGATTATCTCGTGGGTAGTAAAGTTAGTTTTGATTATACGGCTCAGGATGTAGCCTTTAAGATTGTTCCTAAGATCAATTCCGTAGGTCGGATGGCTGATATTGTGAATATGAATACGATGGTTGAATATTTGATAAGTGAAAATGATGATGTATTGAAGTCGTATGCTTTAAATGTTATTGAAGTGGATAGTTTTAGAAAAGCGAAGAGCAAGGAGAATCTGGAGTTAGCCAAGCGTATGGTTCGTGATGATGAGGTATTAGTTATTGCGCATCCTG
Source organism: uncultured Erysipelothrix sp. (assembly GCA_964461405.1). GTDB lineage: Bacteria > Bacillota_I > Bacilli_A > Erysipelotrichales > Erysipelotrichaceae > Erysipelothrix. Next base: position 1,599 of record CAYWUU010000158.1, on the reverse strand, counting down.
ATTTCCATGAAGGTATCATGGGTATTGTTGCGAATCAATTGGTTCAAGCGCATAATAAACCCGCTATTTTATTGAAACGTGATTCATCGGGGTATATAGGGAGTGCGCGTTCCAATTCTATCTCATTGCAGGCTTTATTTTCTAAGCTTGATCCCAAGTATTTTCTAGCCTTTGGGGGTCATGATTTCGCATATGGTATGACTATTGACAACCAGTATTTTGATAGTTTCTATGAAGACGTGCAAAAACTTAGTAAAACATTGGATACTGTCAAGGAAGTTAAGAAGGCCATTATGATTGATACCGTTTTATCTAAGGAGTTTTTTGAAGATATAAAGAGGTTAGAACCGTTTGGTTCTGGATTTACTTTGCCGGAGTTTATGATTAATTTGCCAGATGAGTATAGAGTTATTAATCTCAATGGGTATGGGTATAAGTTGGTCTTTGATGATTTTTGGCTAAAGGATGCTGTATATTTTAATCAAAATATTATGCGTGATTTAGTAGGTGCTAGTACGTGGGCTGTTGGTAGTTTTAGCCTTCATCCGCGCTTTGGTCTATCTTTTAATATTAGTCAGATTGGAGTTTAAGTTATGAAGAAATTTATGGTTGTACTTCTTATTTGTCTTGGCTTATGGCCAATTAATGTCCATGCGGTGGAGGGAGAAGTGCCTGAAGAGATACCCGCTGAAATCGTTATGAATATTGTTGCTAAAGATATGAAGATTAATGTGGGTGAGACTAAGTATCTTAACTATTCTATCGAAGGCGCAGAAGATTTCGCGTATTCAGTTAGTTTTACAAGTGCTGATACTAAAATTGCCTCGGTTAATGAACAGGGGGCTGTTAAGGGATTAAGTATCGGTACTACCTCAGTTGAAGTTGTGGCTGTTTTTGAAGATGAGACCCTTTTACCAGTTAGTAAAAGTGTTTCTATAGAAGTTATTGAAAAACCCGCAAAGTTATCTTTTAGTAAAAGCGATGTTAGTATTATTAGAGATGATACCTATACTATTGAATATACCCTTGAAACGGGTACGGCAGGTAGTGATGTTATTTGGGAGTCAAGTGAGCCGTTAGTGGCGAGTGTTGTCAATGGCGTGGTAAAGGCCCATAAGGTAGGAACTGCGAAGATTAGAGCTCGTATTGGATCGGTTGAAGCTGAGATGGTGGTACGTGTTATTGTACCGCTACAACGACTTGAGTTTAATCCTAAGCAAGTAAGACTTAAAGTGAGTCAGGAGATTGCGTTGCCCAGTCTTATCTTTGTGCCCTATGATACCACGGTTAAGAAGAAGGTAACGTATTCAGTAGATGATGAAAGTATTGCGATTATTAGTAATGATAAGCTCATAGGTTTAAAAGAGGGTACTACTGCAGTCTTAGCTAAAATTGGTAATATAACGGCAGTATTAAATGTGATTGTTGAGCTTGATGAGGCGGTATCTAATAATTTTGTGGTTGATTTTGATATCTTAAGTCAAAATGAAGAGGCCATGGTTCTTAAGAGCGGGAGTATGGACAAATATAAGGTAGGTAAAGTGGATATTAACTTGCCTGTAGATGCTATATTGGCGTATATGGAGAATAGGGAAGTTA
>CAYWUU010000157.1:0-2586 GCA_964461405.1 uncultured Erysipelothrix sp. | reverse complement strand
TCGTGTTGAAGTAACCAAAGAACTCATGAAACGCGCAGGAGTTAAGAGTGCTACCATACTTGAAGGGGATGCGGCTGAAATAAGCTTTGATACAGAATTTGATGTGGCGCTGATCGATGCCCCTTGTTCTGGTTTAGGGGTATTGGCGCATAAGCATGATCTTCGCTATAATATTCAACCCAGTGATTTGGATGCGTTACAGAAGATACAACGTGATATCCTAAGTAATATCTCTAAATTTATTAAGGTTGAGGGTACGTTGGTTTATGCTACGTGTACCTTAAATAAGAAGGAAAACGAGAAGCAAATTGAGGCGTTTCTTAATATCCACACGAACTATGAGTTAGTGTTCGAGAAGACCTATAACCCCATGGAAACACAGGGTGATGGATTTTATGTCGCACATTGCATTAGAAAATGGTAAAATTATGTAAAGTGAGGTACGAATTTTGGAATATATAGCACTTAGTAATATAGGACTTTTGCGAAGTAATAACCAGGATAGTGTTTTAGTCGTTGAAAACAAGGGTATATTGCTGGCGATGGTATGTGATGGCATTGGTGGAGCTAATGCCGGTGATGTAGCGAGTTTAACAACGGTTAATCATTTTGAGAAAGCGTTCTTGGAGGTTGAATCGTTTGAAGATGAAGCAAGTATTATCGCTTGGTTTGAATTGAACCTTAAGTATGTGAACGACTTACTCATTAAAATGGCTAAGGAAAACAGTGAGTACTCAGGTATGGGAACCACTTGTGTAGCGGCTGTAGTGTCTAGGGGACGAACTATTGGTTTTAATATAGGGGACTCAAGAATCTATGATTATCGTCATAATCAACTTAATCCACTGACTCATGATCAAACGTACGCTTATATGATGTACTTAGAGAATGAGATAACTAAGGAAGAGGCTCAAGTCCATCCCAAGCGCAATATTTTAATGAATGCTTTGGGTATTCGGGGTATTGTTTCTTTTGAAACCGTACGCATTCCATCTGGTTGGGATCGTTTATTATTGTGTTCGGATGGTTTGCATGACTATGTGGAACTGCACTTAATGGAAAGTGCTTTTGAGAATGACTTGGAAACTACAGCTAATACATTGATTGAACATGCCTATGCTTCAGGGGGACCTGATAATATTTCGGTTGTTATTATTGAAGGAGTTAAGCATGAGTAAAATTATTAATTCTCGTTATGAGATTGTTAAAAAAATAGGATCAGGGGGCATGGCAGAAGTATATCTTGCTAAGGATCTGGTTTTAAATAGAGATGTAGCTGTTAAGGTGTTAAGAGGGGATTTGTCGTCTGATCCGGTAGCTTTATTGCGGTTTCAAAGAGAAGCGAATGCGGGGAGTGGGCTAAACCATCCCAATGTCGTGGAAATATATGATGTAGGGCAAGATGAGGATAGTCAATATATAGTGATGGAATATATTAAAGGGGTAACGGCGAAGGAACTTATTCATCGTCGGGGTTCCTTAGAAGTGCCGGAAGCCGTTGATTTTATGTATCAGTTGGCTTTGGGTTTGGCCAAGGCTCATAAGCAGGGGATTGTGCATCGTGATATTAAACCGCAAAATATTTTAGTTAAGGGCGATGGCACGCTTAAAATCACAGATTTTGGTATAGCTCAATCGGAAGATGCGTTGCAACTAACTAAAACTGATTCTGTGATTGGTTCGATTCATTATCTGGCTCCTGAACTTGTTCGGGGAGAAGGGGCGAGTGTGCAATCTGATATTTACGCTTTAGGTATTATTTTCTATGAAATTTTAACAGGGGAAGTACCGTTCTCAGGTGATATGCCCGTTGAGATTGCAATGAAGCAATTACAAGAGCCTATTCCATCGGTGCAGACGTTTAATCCTAATATTCCTAATTCTGTTGTTAATATTATAAATAAAGCAACCAGTAAAAATGTTAAAAATCGTTATCGTAGTGTTGAAAATATGATAGAGGATTTGACGAGTGCACTTGATGCCAATCGGGTTAATGAGTTGTTGTGGGTTCCGCAACACCAAACTTTGGAGGAAACTAAATTAATTAGTACTATTAGTGATGTTGAAGAACCTGAGGATGGAGTAGGAACTAAAATTAAGCGAAATCGTAAGCTTATTATTGGTGGGATTGCTTCGCTGTTGCTTATTATGGCGCTGATCTTTGCGCTTACCTTAAGGGGTAAGAAGGCGTTCTTAATGGTTGATTTGTCGGGTATGGAACTTGAAGAAGCCCGTGAAGCTTTAAAGGAACATAATCTCTATATCAGCAACAATATTGAATATCAGTTCTCGGATATTTTTGAAAAGGGTCAAATTATTTCTACGTTACCTGAAGCTGGTAATCCGGTTGAAAAAGGCAGTCAAATTCGGGTATTTGTTTCTAATGGATCCTATTATGATATTTTAGATTATAAGGGCCTAATGATTAATGATGTTAAAAGTATGCTTGAGCGTGAAACGCGCCTTAGTGTAAAGGTTATCCCTAAGGTGGCTAAAGATATCGCTAATGGTACGATTCTATCTCAAGATGGTTATGCAGCGGGAGATAAGATTGATCCCAATGAGCGGGGTACTATTATATTTGAA
>CAYWUU010000156.1:0-2628 GCA_964461405.1 uncultured Erysipelothrix sp. | reverse complement strand
GAATTAGGGGCGTAGCGAATGATTTCTTAAGTGCTGATTTGGCACTTAAGGTGGGCGAATATTTGGGGCATAAGTTTAAAGGTAAGAAGTTAATTATTGGTAAAGATACGCGCATATCGGGCGATATGCTTGAGCATGCTTTAGCAAGTGGTGCGATGTCAAAGGGCGCCGATGTATATTTATTAGGGGTATGTGCTACTCCAGCCTTGGCGTATGTGTTGAAAACAAGTGGATTTGCTGGTGGAATTATGATCTCAGCGAGTCATAATCCATATTATGATAATGGGTTAAAGTGTTTTAATGATCAAGGTATGAAACTAAGTGCTGAGTTAGAGGCTGAAATTGAAGACTATATCGAAGGTAATATTACATTAGATAAGGTTGAAGCGGATGCACTTGGTAGGATATATGACTATAGTGCTGGATTGGATCAATATCTTGCGCATTTAGAATCGATCGTAACCTATCCTTTAAACGGTTATAAGATTGTACTGGATTTAGGGCATGGATCGGCTGTATCCAGTGCTGAGAAGTTGTTTACGGACTTGGGTGCCGATGTAGTAGTTATGAATGGTGAGCCCAACGGTATAAATATTAACGTTGATTCTGGTTCTACACATATGGATGGTATCTTGGCGAAGGTTGTTGAAACTAAAGCTGATATGGGCTTTGCGTTTGATGGTGATGCCGATCGTTGTTTGGCAGTTGATCATTTGGGAAATCTAATAGATGGGGATAAGATTCTTTATCTTTTAGGTGTTGAATTTAAGAAAGATAATCATTTAATGCACAATACGGTAGTATCTACTGTAATGGCTAATTTGGGTTTTTTGAAATCCATGGAAAAAGCTGCTATTAATGTAGTGACTACAGATGTAGGTGATAAACATGTTTATGCGAACATGCATGACAATGGTTTCGTTGTTGGTGGTGAGCAATCGGGCCATATAATTTTGTCGGAATTTGCGACAACGGGTGATGGGGTTTTGACGGCTCTGAAGTGTGCTGAAGTCGTAGCCCATCAAAAGAGTAGTTTATATGAATTAACGAAAGATTGTGTTGAGTATCCACAAATACTAGAGAATGTTGTGGTTGAGTCAAAAGATGTGGTAATGAATCATGTTGATGTTCTTGAAAAGATTGAAAGCATTAAAAATAAACTGGGAACAGAAGGGCGTATCTTAGTGCGACCATCTGGAACTGAACCTTTAGTACGTGTAATGGTGGAAGCGCAAACTATTGATGTTTGTGAGTTGCATGTAGAAGAGATGATTGCGGTTATTGAAACACTGTAAAGAGGTGGTTTTATGAAGTATGTTATCAATGTTGTAGAAGATGAAAAGCACATGAACGATATCGTTAAGACTTACTTAGAGCAGGCGGGATATGAAGTGCGCTCTTATTTAACGTATGAGGAAGCGAATGTTCATGTTGAGGATGATGACGTTCATCTTTGGATCTTGGATATTATGCTAGATGATAAGAGTGGATTTGATTTAATGGAGCGTATTAGATCAGTTTCAAAAACTACTCCGGTCGTCTTTATGTCAGCACGAGATAAGGAGTTTGATCGAATCATAGGCTTAGAAAAAGGGAGTGATGACTATATCACTAAACCGTTCTCTCCTAAGGAGTTAGTCTTACGAATCAATAATATTATTAAGCGTGTATACAAGCAAGATGTACAGATTGAAGTAGATGGTTACATCATTGATGAGAAGCAGCGTAAAGCTATCAAAAACGATGAAGAGTTGGAACTTACAACTAAAGAGTTCGATTTATTAATGATGTTTGTGAAAAACCGTGGTGTTGCATTTACGCGTGAGCAAATATTAGTACATGTTTGGGAAACCAACTACTTTGGTTCTGATCGTGTTGTTGATGACACATTACGTCGTTTGCGTAAGAAAATGCCGGAATTAAATATTCAAACAATTTATGGTTTTGGATACCGATTGGGATGAAAAAGTTAAAGAACTTTATTAAGAATTTATCACTGGCACGTCAGTTGATGGTATTAGTAATTTCGATACTTGTATTTTTAATAGTGTTCTTTTTTGGTGTTTTTTCATTTAGTGTAGACACATTTGTTCAGAATCAAATGTTTGGTCTCATGCACTCAACACAAGACATTGTGACTGAAAACTATCTATTGGGTAGAACGGGAACGGGGCTGTTTGGTAACTATGATGCCAATATGATTCATGTATTACGTGAAGAGAATAAAGTATTAGTAGTTTCAAATCCAGATGTTATTGAAGAAGTTGCTCCAAACATTTATAATAAGATTGAAGAAATATTCGTATCAATGGCTGTTGGTGAGCGTGTTGATATTATCAATTATGGTCCCAGCAAGTCCTTAGTTTCAAGTTTTAAAATAAATGAAGAAACTAGCGTTACTACAATTATGCCTCAAGATTATAGTAATGAGTTTAAATCTACTTTGTTAAACAGCGTTGTCTACATTTTGATTATAGTTATTGGGATAGTTTCTTTAACTCTATTATTTTGGGTGAGTACAATTATTAGGCCGCTTAATCAAATTAAGGAGTATATTACTAAGTCGCGTGACAATGAAGATGCTATTCTTAAGATTGATCGTGGTGATGAGATAGGTGAGGTAGCCAA
>CAYWUU010000155.1:0-2683 GCA_964461405.1 uncultured Erysipelothrix sp. | reverse complement strand
CCCTTTTTTCATTTCTTATTTGATGTCTTTAACGCTCGCATATTATTACTGCGCTTTATCTTGGATAAGGTTTCATAGTTTTGGATATAAGTTTTTTCGGCTGAGTTAATATTACCAGGTGCATAGAACTTAGCATCCTTAAGTGGGTCGGGTAGATATTGAATCTTATACCATAGATCACTGCGGTCGTAGTCGTACATATCAAGGTCGTCGATGCCCACAGGACTTAGTCTTAAGTAGGATGGTGTTTGGTATGCTGTGTTTCGAATGGCATGCAGGGCTGTATCAATGGCATGTTCAGCGCTCTTTGATTTGGGTGAGAGTGCACATTCAATTACGGCATGTGCCAAAATGATTCTTCCTTCAGGTAAACCAATTCGATCAAGACTATCCATTGCGCTTATAACCCGGGCACAAAGTGCGGGGTTAGCTAAGCCTATATCTTCATAGGCAATCACTATAAGGCGCCGTTGAATCGATTGTAGGTCGCCTACTTCGATTAGTTTAGCGAGATAATAAAGAGCTGCATCCACATCACTCCCTCTGATAGACTTTTGAAATCCGCTCAGTGTGTCATAATAATTATCGCTATCTTTATCCATGGAAATATTCATGGATAGGGATAGGCGTTCTAAGTGTTCGTTGGTGATCTTAGAATCTTTAGTGGATGTCATTACTAACTCAAGTGCGTTTAAAGCATAGCGCGCATCGCCATTGCTTTGGTGCGCTATTTTATGAATCACAGACTCATCAATCGTGGTGGGAAGATAGTGTTGGGAACCCTTATGTAGAATACTAATAATATCATCAGCGCTTAGTGCGTGAAACTCAAAGAGATGTACGCGTGAGCGAATTGCGGGGTTTATCGCAAAATGTGGATTGGAGGTAGTGGCTCCAATAATAGTGATGAGCCCGTTTTCAATATGTGGTAAAAGTACATCTTGGATGTTTTTATTGAGACGGTGTACTTCATCAATTATTACCACCAATCCGGAACTCATCTCAGCTTCAACAAAGAGTTGATCTAGTTTTTTCTTGTTGTCCGTGACTGCATTGAATAAGCGAAAGGGTCTATTTAAAGCACGGGCAATAGCAATGGCTGCCGTGGTTTTACCTGTTCCAGGAGGACCAAAAAATACCATTGAGAAGATGTCTTGATTCTCAATCATATTTCTAAGGACCTTATTTTCACCAAAAAGGTGTTCTTGGCCGTAAATATCGTCAATATTCTCAGGTCTTATGCGAAAAGCTAATGGTTTTTTCATTATATCACCTGATAATATTGTATCATATACATAGAAGTTAGGGAGATGCATATGAAAATAGTCATTCAAAAAGTTTCTGAAGCCAATGTGGTAGTTCATGATGAGTATACTAAAGAATTTAATGTGGTCGGTAGTATCCGTACGGGCTATGTTTTATTAGTAGGAATTGAATCTGGTGATACTGAAGTAGATACGGATAAAGCGGCCGATAAGGTTTCTAGTTTACGTTTATTTGAAGATGGAAATGGAAAAATTAATCTCAGTGTTCATGATGTAGGGGGGAGTATTCTTTCCATATCGCAATTTACATTAGCGGCTGATATTCGCAAGGGTAATAGACCTAGTTTTAGTGGTGCGATGGAGCAATCAAAAGCGAACGTATTATATGAGAAGTTTAACGAACGCTTGCGAAGTCATGGTTTAAAAGTACAAACGGGTCAGTTTCAAACAGATATGAGTGTTAGTTTGGTTAATGAAGGTCCTGTAAGTATAATTATGGTTGTCAAAGATGGCAAGGTCTTGTAACTTATGGTAAAATTAAGGACGTTATAGGAGGTAGAGTAGGTATGTTGATGGATGGATTTAGTGTGGCTAAACAAGTTCGTTTGGACATTAAAAAACAAGTTGATGTTTTGAGAACTTTGGGTAAACGCATTCCGATGTTGAGTGTTGTGATAGTTGGAGAAGATTTGGCATCAAAAACCTATGTGGCTTCTAAAGCAAAACAGTGTGAGGAAGTTGGTTTTCTATCGCAAGTTATTGCGCTGGATGCAACCATTAGCCAAGCAGATCTAGAAGCTGAAATAAAAGCTTTAAATAATAATGACTTGGTAGATGGAATCTTAGTGCAATTGCCTCTTCCCAATCATTTAGATGAGAATCGTATTATCGAAATCATTGATCCAAAAAAAGATGTGGATGGGCTCCATCCCCTTAATGTAGGCTTACTAGAGCTTGGTCAAGCAGCCTTTGTTCCATGTACACCCAAAGGTATTATTACCTTGTTAAAAGCTTATAATATTGCGCTAGAGGGTAAACGCGTATTGGTAATTGGTAGAAGTAGATTGGTAGGAAAACCGGTGGCTTCTTTATTGCTCAAAGAGAATGCTACGGTGACGATGGCTCACTCCAAAACACAGGACTTAAAGGCCCGTGTTCTTGAAAGTGATATTGTGGTTGTGGCGATTGGGAAAAAAGAGTTTATTAGTCTTGATATGTTGAAAAAGGAACATATTATTGTGGATGTTGGAATTCATCGCTATGAAGGTAAATTATATGGTGATGTTGCCAAAGAAGCGTATGAATACGTGGCGATGGCAACCCCAGTTCCAAAGGGTGTTGGTCCCATGACCATCGCTTCGTTATTAGAAAATACCTTATATGCTTATAATCTAAAGGAGCAATAGTATGACATTAGA
>CAYWUU010000154.1:0-2730 GCA_964461405.1 uncultured Erysipelothrix sp. | reverse complement strand
ATCTGTAATTGGGAATCTAACTTTAATGACGCCATCTCTAATCTTAAATGTGAATAATCCTTTTTTATACTCTTTACTTTTAATATGTCTAATATCAAACGCTAGAAACTTAGTATATAAAATACGACGTCCAACAACTACCATTCGTTCTAAACTTAAGTAAGTAAGTAATAATAAAGGTGCCAACATGAAGTTAGCAACACCTACTGTTTCTTTAGTCGGTTGATATACAAATGCTGCAGCATTTAATGCCACAATACCAAAGAACTCAATCTTAGAACGAAGATTCATCTCCACCTGAAGAGTGTCATCAATTCGTTTAGCCGACAAGAAACGAATTAGACCATAAAGATACAGAACTCCCGTTATTACATGTAAACCCCAGAATACAACTTTATTAAAATCCATCTGAATACCTGTTACTGAATTCTTCTGTGAATTTCAATAAGCTCAGCTGCCAAAATCTTCATAAGTTCTGCACTCATCATTTGGTCTTCTGCATGAATCAATAATAAATTAATTTCAGTACTACCTTCTTGCGCTTCTTTTTGAATAAGCTGTGCATGCACTCGGTGTCCTTCAGTAAACTGTTCTTCACCTTCTGCCATCAAAGACTCTGCGCGATCAAAATCGCCCTCTTTTGCAGCTGCAATCGCCTCAATAAAACATGAGCGCGCTGATCCGTTAAATGAGATCATTTGAAAACTTAGTAATTCAATTCCTTCCATTTCTTTCTCCTTCTAATGTATGCCCTAACATTATACCATATTGAAACAACATTTGGTAGCATGTCTCTTAAAGACATGACTCACTATTTATGAGCTACTTTTACTACGAGCATCATTCACAACCAAAGTTTTATAACCCGTGGTTGCATCAATGGTTCGCACTAACTCAAAAGACTCCAACTCTATCAATACCAGTTCAACGGTTGTAAGTACCACCGTATTACGATCAATATGACCCCCTAAAACCTGGAAATCAGAATCACTAACTGACATGTGGATATGGTGCCCTCCCTTAGAGAGGGTACCTACCGCAGAGACTATCTCATATGTACCACGCAGCGTCATCTGCGTCTTTGTATAACCTTTTCTAAACGTAACAGTCGATAAACTACCCACACAAGTTCCAATATAGGCTGCTTCTATTACATGTTTAGAACAGTAACTTGAGATTGCTTCAAGAAGATCTTCGCCAGGTTTTAACCTAACTACATGCTCTTTCATTCCACAAATCCAAAGTACTTCCAAGAATCCAAGTAACGCATATTGAAGATATCAGTATCCGCAATGCGACCAACTACGTTTTTATTTCCGTCATTCTTCATGGCTTTAGTTACAATATGAACCTCACCCTTATAACGCCCGTATAGATCGTTTGGAATAACAATATCTCCCGGAACTAAATCACGCGTATCACTTGGAACCACACTATCATTGGCGTAAGTCAAGCGAGACATCGTTGAGCGAACCATATACTCACTCATATCCCCACGCACATAGTGTTCATGGTTAAACAGAATTTCGCGTTCAATATCAGTAATTTGATCGCTCAATTCAACTTTAAACTGAAGAATATTAAAGTTAATCGCTTCAATCGCTTTCAACTCTTCCTCAGTTGGGTACACATTTGAAATAATGATATCATCAACATTAGGATGTCCTACTAGTTGACGAATCTGAGCATCAATAGGTAAACCCCTATGATCCTCCAAAGTCACAAGGCCTTCCTTTAGAGGCCAAGGTCCAAGTGCTGCAGGATTATTCGAACCCACAAAAGCAGCCACTCTCATATTGTGGTCTTTCATTTGCTGGGAAGTCAAATCAAAAAAATCTTGACCCAATCCTGTATATTTTTGCGGGTAGAAATTATGACATGTCATTAACTTATCGACCTTAGGATGATACGCCATAATTCCATCTAACTTGTTATCATTTTGCGAAGCATTAAGTTCAATGCTCAATCCATAGGGATTCATCGTTAAGTGCGCATTCTCATGAGCACTAAAGCCCTCATCCAAGCGAATACCACTTACTCCTAAATCATTGAAGAACTTCAAATCCCCCACCGCTACATTAAATTTAGTAAAAACGTCCGGTGCCACATCTATAATTACATCCAACCCTTTATCTCTTGCATATCCAATTACATCCTTATAGTGATTTAAGACCGCTTCCGCATTGCCTTCAACACTTAATAAACATGTAAATACTCTAGTTGCTCCCAAGTTAACCATACGATCAATATAGCGCTTGTCATCTTCTGCAGTATTGTGTTCTGGATAGATAGAGAAACCTAATTTACTCATTATATCACCTCTATTATATTGTAACCACTTCCATATAAAAATGCTAGGGTTTTTGGTATATACCAGATATTTTTACATAAAAAAGACTTGGAATTACCCCAAGTCTTCATTTTTTAGTTTTTACAAGTCGTCTTTATGCAACTTAACAGCTGAATAAACATTACGCGCCACGTTAACACCATGGTCACCAATACGCTCAAGTGTACCCAAAACATCCACAAATATAGAAGAGGCTACCTTAGAAGTACAGATACCTTCTGCCATACGTTGGAAATGCTTCTCACGATACTTAACCTCGATTAAGTCCAAATACTCCTCATCACGCAACAGAGCCTCAAAGCCTGTTAAGTCCTCATTCACATAGATATGCAACGAACGACGCAGAATATCAACCAATACTTGATACATCGTATTTAGAT
>CAYWUU010000153.1:0-2764 GCA_964461405.1 uncultured Erysipelothrix sp. | reverse complement strand
TTGATAGCATTACTATGTATGGCGAGGGAAATGTTAGTAACTTTATGGGTGACCCAGTTAAATCAATGGAAGCAACCTTTAAGGGTATAAAGCAAGCCACAGGGCTTGATCTTGCAGAGCTAATTCAAGGAAAAGTAATGGGAGAAGCCATCGGCGAAGCCATAGCCTCTAATACACCACAAGAAGAGCCAACTGTATAAGACTAAAAGATTGAGAGGAAGTCTATTGACACAAAAAATAGCAATATGGGTTTGCAGTAATGCCGCCCTCGATTATGTGCAGCATCCAGAAGGTATAAAAGTATTGCGTTCTACTATATTGTTTTCTAAAGAAAATGAAAGCTTAGAAGATTTTACGGGTATTAAAGCCAATGAGTTCTACAATCATTTAAAAGAACATCCTCAGGATATTCCGAAAACTGCTTATGTCTCGTACGGTCGCGTAGAAGAATATGTAGAAGAAGCGATTAAAGAAGGAGTAACAGACGTTATTGCAATTCTTATATCAGGCGAGTTAAGTGGTCTTGTAGACTTTTTTGTGAATATTAAAGATGCCTATATACCTTTGAAAATTCATACCTTTGATTCAAAATCCTTGGCTTACGTTGAAGCTTATATGGCAATCCGTGCTAAAGAACTTTCTAATGAAGGAAAGACAGTTGAAGAGATACTACCTGTGTTAGAGCATATAAGAGATACCAATCATCTAACATTTACAGTGGAGACCTTAGACTACTTAGTTTTAAATGGCAGGCTTTCTAAGAAGTCAGCAATGCTTGGTAACTTAGTTAATATTCGCCCAGTCATGCACCTTCATGAAGGCAAGGTAATACCCTTAGAAAAGGCGCGCACTAAAAAAGGGGCCATAAAACGTATGCTTCAGATCTATTTTGAAGAAGCAAAGGACCGAGAACTAATCAGTTATATTGCACATGCTAATGCTCCTGATGAAGCTGAGAACATAAAAAAAATTATTCTTGGGCACTCAGTTGGTAGAAAAGTAATTATTAGTCCACTGACTCCAGTTGTAGGAGCTCATTGCGGACCAGGTGCTATTGGTATTGGTTTCTTTGAAGATAAATAACTAGTTAAGCTAATGACCTATAGATGTCATGCGAGTTTGTAACTTCTGATTTTATATCCGTGAATGTACTTCTAAAAAGAATGATGCACCCTATTAGTTCATTAGTTAATAGGGTGTTTTCTTACCCTTTAAGAAGTTACTTCATTTTTATCATGATTGTAAGAAAGAATAATACATTTTATATGGACTCTCACTCCCAATACTACCGTATAATCTTAAATCTGATCCAATGCACGCAACACTCTTTAACTATTTTCTTATCTACATGATTAATATTGAATCTTCTTTTGATACTTGTGGTATAGAGATAAGCTACAGCATTTCAAGCTGCATTCCGTACATTTTTCAAAAAAGTGTGCAGTTCCTGACACCAACACACTTTGATTTCAAGCGTTTTTTCTAGCAACGACACGCAAAAAAGATTACCATCCCTTTCGAATATAATTCTGAGAGTTTTCCTTAATTTGATCTATAACTTATCAACTTATTTGTGATACGTAACCTATAAGACCGCTTGCTTGGAATGACTTTAAAGTCTCACTTTTGTTTTAGCATCATACTCATTATTAAACTAATCGGATGTAAATATATCTTCCGTAATCTATACTAGCAATATTGCTAACGATTCCTATTTTTCGTTATGATAGATTCTATTGTCCCTGTAAATTCTTTTGCCTTACTTTGATAGTTTTGATTACTATTTAATCTATAATCATCTTTTATCCCAAATGAATCACCTCATCAAAGTATCCTAAAATATCTTTATCATGGGTTACCACAATAATTGTTTTACCCATTGACTTCATAGTCCTAAATATCTCTATTATGTTAATCTTGTTATCATAATCCACATTACCTGTAGGCTCATCCGCAAGAATAATAGATCCGGGTTTAATTAAAGTACGTGCTAAAGCCACCCTCTGTTGTTCGCCACCAGAAAGTTTATATATCTTCTTATCTTCAAAACCAAGTAGTCCCACTATATCCAAAGCCTCTTCAATACTCACTGTAGGCTGCTCGATATACTTCTGAGCAATCTTTAAGTTATCCATTACACTTGCGTTGTCTATTAAAGCATAGTTTTGAAACAAGTAAGAGAGATCGGATCTAAGTATAAGCATAGATGCTTTGCTATTAGGTCTCACATTGGTTTTTCCGCAGATTTCTAACGTTCCAGATGATGGTTTCTCAATGGTCCCTATGATATTCAACAACGTGCTTTTACCACTACCTGACCTTCCTGTAATAGCAGTTAGCGTGCCTTCATTAATAACTAAATTTATATTATCCAAGACAAGGTTATCATCAAATGACTTTGATATATTCGTTAGTTTAATTATAGGTTTCATTGGACCCTCCCTTTTTAATCTCCTGTGGTAGTTTTGATGTTTTATAATAACCATAGACTCCCACAATTATCAAAATCTCTACTAGAACTATGACTAGAGCACCTTCATTTAAATTATTACGAAGTAGGAATAGAGGAATCAAGTATGCCGCTATAGTCTCAAAAATAAAATCAGCGTATATTCTAAAAAAACTGTATCCATGTAATCGTTTTATATTGATTTTTTGTTGATTGGAACGTTGATACGTAAAGAAGAACGAAAATGCTATTACAACCAAAACAATATATACAAGAACAATCACAAACAGTAAATCATTTATTGCTGATTGATAT
>CAYWUU010000152.1:0-2793 GCA_964461405.1 uncultured Erysipelothrix sp. | reverse complement strand
GGCAGATCGCCTAAAAATACTTCTTCTTCTTTTTCAATTACTTCACCTGTTTGCTTGTCAATGATTTCTAGAACCATTTTTGCTCTCAAAGGTGCAGCGTAGGTTGCTTCGTGTTCGCGGCATTCATCGACCGTTGTATACTTCATCTCGTCAAAAGCCAGACGATACCCTGCGAATCGAAGGCGCACATTCTCATTATGACTCACAATTGGATATACTTCGTTAAATACCTCCTGCAAGCCCTCATCAATAAACCACTTATAAGCATCGGTTTGAACCTCTACTAGGTTAGGTAGTTCAAGACTTCCGCTTACCTGAGAATAGTCGCGTCGTTGTGCTTTCTTACCAAAATTTCTTACGTTATAAACTTGGTTATTTCCCATTTACGCCATCCTTTCTTCATCTTATAATAAATGCAAAAAAGGCACAAAATAGCACTCTTATGCAATTTATTATATTAGCACAAAATTGTTAAATAGTCAATTTTGTAGCCTTATATATGTAATATCCCTTTGTTTTCTTCAACAACACGCAATTTCCAAATAAATTGACACAATGTGCTTGAGCACTTTTAGCTCCATGTTGCTTTCGGATCACAAACATAAACGACCCACCTTCATGCAATGAAATATAGGCCTCCTCTATCAAACGATAGAGTATTGCTTTGCCAACGCGAATCGGTGGATTACTAATAACCCAATCATAGGTTCCGCTGACATGATCTTGTAATAAAACGCGCCCCTTTACTTTATACTTTTTATAATTATCATTAGCTAAAGCACAGGCACGCTCATTAACTTCGATCCCCGTTACGTCTATATCAAAATGCGAACTCAAGACAATTCCTACTACACCCAGACCCGCCCCCAAGTCACAAAGTGTTCCAGAAATGTTTTCGTTAATAACTACATCCAAGAGACTTTCAGTCCCTTGATCTAAGCCATCTTTGGAGAATACACCATCATCACTCATCACTGTATAATTCATACCCAAAAACCGGAAAGACATTTCTCTCCGGTTTTCTTTAAGTTGAGCATCATTAGTGAAGTAGTGACTCATTGAGCAATACCTCCTACTCGCAAATCTATCGTTAGATTACTTAACTTCAACAACAGCTCCAGCTTCCATCAATTGAGCCTTGATTTCGTCTGCTTCTGTTGGGTTAATATTTTCTTTAATTGTACTTGGTGCTGCGTCTACTAATTTCTTAGCATCCATCATACCAAGACCAGTGATTTCACGTAACGCCTTGATAACACCAACTTTAGAACCTGTAACTTCTTTAAGAATTACAGATACTTCTGATGGTCCTTCTGCTTCTTCAGTTTCAGCTACTGCTGCAACTGCTACAGGTGCTGCTGCACTTACACCAAACTCTTCTTCGATTGCTTTTACTAATTCATTTAATTCTAGAATTGTCATTTCCTTTAAGGATGCGATCAACTCTGCTGCTGTTAATTTAGCCATTTTTATTTTCCTCCTAATGTTATTCTGCGTCAGCTTCTGCTGCGACTTCTTCAGCAACTTCTTCAGTTGCTACTTCTTCAACAACTTCTTCAGTCGTTGCTTCTTCAACTACTTCAGGTGTTTCAACTACGTCTCCTGCTTCAGCACGCTTTTGGGCCACTTGGTCCACTGCATACGCAAAGCTACGGATTGGTGATTGGAACATACCAAGAAGCATTGAGATCATACCGTCGTGGTTTGGTAGACTTGATAACTCTTTAAGTTCATCTGCATCAACTACTTTACCATCAACAAGACCAGCCTTTAGAATTAACTTCTTGTGTTTCTTAGCAAATCCCGCTAAAACACGGCTAGGTGCTACTGCATCATCACTAAATGCGATAGCGTTAGGTCCAACTAATGCCTCCAACAAGTCATTGTGTCCTTCTGCTTCAACCGCACGACGTAACATTGTGTTCTTATAAACTTTAAACTCAATGCCCTCTGCACGCAATTGACGACGAAGGTTCGTGATTTCCGTAACACTTAAGCCACGGTACTCAACAACAACTGCTGAAGAAGCTGCACTAATTTTACCTTGTATTTCGGAAACAACTGCTTTTTTGTTTTCGATAACTGTTGTACTCAACCTCTTCACCTCCATATGTGTTAATCAATACACAAAATAAAAATACTCCCGTCCAAAGACGCGAGTAAAAGTTTTATACATAAACTTATAAACCTCGGTAACATAATTAAGGTCGCCCCGTTACTGTCTTTGGTATATTGATCTCTAAGATAATACCACGACAGCCCCCTATTGTAAACCCCCAATGCCCCATATCACCCAAAATCAACAAGAGATGCCTAACAAACTGTCCCTAAGCATTAATTAGCACCCTCATAACTGCTATAGATATCAACATATTCCTTGTGATTGTAATTAGCAATATACACAAAGCAATAAAACTAAGCCAACGAAAGTCAATCTAAGTAAACCTCAACATCCAACCCCCTTATTTACATTTATTCACAATAATACCACTATAAAAGGGACCTCAATTTAAAGCCCCTTTCCCTTCTCTATTCTTCTAAAAATCGTCTTTTGACCCTATAGACACCCGATATCATTAGCAAAAGCGCCCCATGACGATTCTGATTACGCAATCCCGTATCCGGTAAGGTATCGCCTCTTTCAGGCTCATCCAATAAATCCTCTATCTCATCGACTGTTTCTTCTGTCTCATCGACCGGATCCTTATCTTCTGGTGGTTTAACATCATTTAAGGCTTGAGCATCACCCCATATGCTTCCCAATGGATCCATTGCACTATAGAACGCTGTTTG
>CAYWUU010000151.1:0-2817 GCA_964461405.1 uncultured Erysipelothrix sp. | reverse complement strand
GTTCTTCATAATGAAGTTCTCTACGGCAACCATATCAAGCACTTCAGTATCATCTGTATGGACACTAACATACATCTTATCTAAATCAAATCCAACCCACTCTTTAGAAAATAAAAACTCATAAGCAAATTCAATCGCTTCTTTCTTAAAGTAATCGCCAATTGAAAAGTTACCTAACATCTCAAAAAAAGTATGGTGGCGAGCTGTATACCCAACGTTTTCAATATCATTAGTACGAATTGACTTTTGAACATTAACAATACGAGGATTCAGTGGTTTAACACTTCCATCAAAATACTTCTTTAAAGCAGCTACACCAGAATTAATCCACAATAAAGTATCATCGTCAATAGGAACTAGCGGTGCCCCTGGCTCGACCATATGACCTTTACTCTTAAAATAATCTAAAAATAACTCTCTTACTTCATTACCTGTTCTATATTTCATCTTCAATCTCCTTATAAAATAAAAAAACATCCCCAAACAGGAACGTTCTCACGCGGTACCATCCTGATTCATACGCAATGTATGCACCTCAATTATTCTTAACGCGAAATACACGGAATGTTTTGCATTCATCTAAAAAAGTAGCCTCTATATTCTTAGCTTGGAATGTTGCACCCCCCATTCCTCTCTGTAAAGCCTCCTATATAAATATGTCTTTTCTACGATATTAAGGTCATTTTATCATATATATTATGATTTTCATACTATAAAAGCCCAATTACTTGACAATTGTTGGCTAAGGTCTATAATACATTCATATAAAGACTTATTTATAGAGGTTGCGGTGCAGATGAGTACAAGGATGAGCAGGCATGCTACGAAGACTTGGAAAGGCAATCACCGCCGAACGTTAGAAACCGGCAGGGTTCTAATGTGGGGTTGCAGGAAATACTTGCAGCACTCCTTCAACCGAAGAGGCGCTAGTTTAGAGATGATCACAAAGACCTATCCTAGCGATGGGTCTTTTATATTTATAGGAGGTCATTTTTAGATGATGAAAAGAATGATGGCTTTGGCACTGGCCTTATTGGTGCTTAGTGGATGTTCAGCAGAAAAACCATCCACTAACAAGAGTCCTTTAGTGGTGGGAATGGAATGTGCGTACCCTCCATTTAATTGGATCCAAAACGAGAAAACAGACTTCGCTGTTGCTGTAGAAGGGGGCATGTACTGCGATGGATACGACGTTCAAATTGCGAAAGCCATTGCGGATGGATTAAATAGAGACCTTAAGATTCATGTTAATCCTGTATTTGACGCCTTAATTACTGATGTTCAAAACAACAAAATTGATTTAATTATCGCCGGCATGACAGACACACCCGATCGTCGTACTGCCGTAGACTTTACTGATATTTACTATAATACAAGTTTAGTCCTTATGGTTCGCAAAGATTCTAAGTATGCTAATGCCACTTCCATCCAAGACTTTTCCGAAGCCCGCGTGGCAGCACAAACCGGGACCATTCACGATGAATTAATTAAACAAATCAATAACGTTGATCACCAACTCACCGTTAAAAACTTTCCACTCTTAGCCACACAGCTAAACAATAAAGCACTCGATGCCTTTGTGTCAGAGAATGTGGTAGCCGAAGCGATTGCGGCTTCAAATCCTGATTTAACCTATATAACTTTTGCTGAAGGCAAGGGATTTGAAATTGATGAAGATATGAGTGTTTCAGTTGGTCTTGCTAAAGGCAGTCCCCTTAAAACGGATATCAATAAAGTTCTTGCTGGTCTTAGTGAAGAACAACGCACTGAAATGATGAATGCAGCCATTAGTCGTCAACCTTAATGTTCACATTTTTAAACACAACGATTCCCCACGACTTTATCGGGGGCGTTCTGTATATCTTACAAAAATACGGTTCCTTATTTGTTAAGGGCCTCATAAATACTTTAATCCTAGCATTACTTGGAACCATTTTCGGTCTAATATTAGGGCTGCTAATATCACTGATTAGAACCCAAGAAGATAATGATAGCGATACATTTTTCACGCGATTTCTAAAGAAAACAGGAAGAGGATTCTCCATTGCTTATATTCAATACTTAAGGGGAACTCCAATGTTAGTCCAAGGTATGATGGTGTATCTTGGACTTAGCAATATGGGTATAAAAGTAAACTCATTATTACTAGGTGTAGTAGTTATATCCGTTAACACATCTGCCTATATGGCTGAGATCCTTAGAGCTAGTATTACAGGGATTGATAAAGGACAAATGGAAGCAGCACGATCCATTGGGATGACTCAAACCCAAGCCATGCGTTATTTCATCCTTCCACAAGCCATTCGCAATGCTATTCCGGCCTTTGGAAATGAATTTGTTGTTAATGCCAAAGATTCATCAGTCTTAAACGTCATATCTGTAGCCGAGCTGTATTATCAAGCGACAATGGTAGGGAGTATTCACTACCGCTATATTGAACCCTTATTTGTCATTTCACTTATTTATCTAACCATCACGATTGTTAGCACAAAAGTACTAAACTATGTTGAGGTTAGAATGGATAGACCCAAAAGTATGTATCCAAGTTCCGATACGCACCATCATCACCATATAGAGAAAGCAGGTTAATTATGAGTCAACCCTTAATAGATATTCAAAACTTAAGTAAATCATACGATTCATTGCGTGTACTAAATGATATTAACCTTCAAATCAATAAAGGTGAAGTTGTTGCCTGTATTGGGGCCAGCGGCAGCGGTAAATCAACATTACTGCGTTGCATAAATCAATTGGAAACATGGGATAGTGGTACCATTAAGTTCGAAGGAAAGAGCATTACAGACCCTGATATTAATG
>CAYWUU010000150.1:0-2835 GCA_964461405.1 uncultured Erysipelothrix sp. | reverse complement strand
CTATCGATGCTTATAAATTAGGCGACCTTAGTTTAATTGGTTTAGAGGATAATTACGGCGATGTCATCGACAATATAATGAGTGTAAAGGATAAATGGAAACGCGTAGATAATATTGATACGCTAGTTCCGGATTATACTTCGTGATTAGAAAAATGAGAATTGATGATGTCGCAGCAATTTGGGACATAGATCAAGAACGACTAAAAACCAAATGGAATAAAACCCTATATAAACAAGAACTCTTGGATTTAAACACAATCTCATATGTATATGAGCGTCAAGGAAGGGTCGTGGGTTATATTATGTGTAAGTATATTGGAGAGACCTCTGATATCTTACAAATAGCTGTGTTAGAGCAATTTGATGGACAAGGTATCGCTACGAAACTCTTTAACCAAGCTTGGTATGATCTTCAGCAACTTGGCAGCAAAGAAATTCTTTTAGAAGTATACGAAAAGAATCAAGCGGCCGTTGGTTTTTATGAACATTTAGGATTTAAAAAAATATATATGCGCAAAAACTACTATGGAATGCGAAAGCACGCCTTTGTGATGCGCTTGAGATTGGAGTGATGAAATGTGTTAATTTGTGCAATTGAGTCAAGTTGTGATGAAACATCCGTTTCATTTGTGAAAGATGGTAAAGTCTTGAGTAATGCGGTTAGTTCACAGATAGATATTCATAAGGAATATGGTGGGGTGTTTCCAGAAGTAGCTTCTCGACTCCATTTAGAGAATATTAATATTGTGATTAGGGAAGCGATGGAAAAAGCGCAAGTATCCTTTGATGATATTGAAGCAATCGCAGTTACACAAGGACCCGGATTAGTTGGATCCTTACATATAGGAGTTATGGCAGCTAAAACACTAGCCTTTAGTTTAAATATCCCTTTGATACCGGTACACCATATTGCCGGTCATATTTATGCGAATAAACTATCGGGTGAGATGACTTTTCCGTTAGTGTCCTTAGTCGTATCAGGGGGCCATACGGAACTGGTTTATATGAAAGATGAATTTAGTTTCGAAGTCTTAGGAAAGACCCAAGATGACGCCATTGGTGAAGCGTATGATAAAGTAGCGCGCATGATGAACTTGGATTATCCAGGGGGTCCTATAGTTGATAAATTAAGTAAACTTGGAAAACCCAATTATCAATTACCACGCGTTAAGATTGATAATCCCTTAGATTTCTCATTCTCGGGTCTAAAATCAGCCGTGCGCCAGTTAATGTTGCGCGAAGAACGCAATGGTAGAGCGATAATAATTGAGGACTTATGTTATGCATTTCAAACGCGCAGTATTGAAGAACTAATGAAGCGCGTCTTATTAGTGTTAGAAACTATGGAAGTTAAAACATTGGCACTTGCGGGAGGTGTAGCCGCAAACTCCTTCCTTAGAAGTGAGATAGTGTCCTTAAATGATATCTATCCAGACTTAAACATTTTAATACCTCCTATTTGGGCGTGTATGGATCAGGCAGCCATGATTGGATTGGCGGCTGAAGTATACCATAAATATGGAATTGAAGGCGATAGTTCACTAAGTCCGCTTTCTAATATTAAATTAACAGGTTATTAAAAAATTCACATTTACTCATTTGTGAAAATATGCTATCATTTAATGGGTGGTGATTTATATGACTAAAAAATTAAATGTTCCAAAGGCCACAATGCAAAGGTATCCAATATACTTAAAAGCGTTAAGAAAATTACACGGGATGGGCGTAGAACGAATCCTATCTAGGGAATTATCTTTATTTGTGGATATTGAGTCAACAACAATCAGACGCGACTTCTCGTTTGTTGGGTCCTTGGGAAAACAAGGGTATGGCTATGATGTTCAAAGTTTAATTGATACATTTGATGAATTATTAGGCGTGAATTTTGATGAAAAAATTGTGATGGTAGGTGCTGGTAACTTAGGACGTGCCATCTTAAACTATAATAGATGGAACCATGTGGTTGGGGAAATTGTTTGTGCATTTGATGTTGATCCAAAGAAATTAGGCGTCGCATCTGATATCCCTATTTATCACATGAGTCAATTAGAAGAAAAGATACCAAAAGGGTGTCGTATTGCGATTATTACCGCATCCAAGAGTGTTCAAGAAACGGTGGATCGTTTAGTGGACCTTGGGATTGTTGGGATTGTTGACTTTTCAAGTGAACATATTCAAGTCCCTAAACATGTGGCTATTAAGAGTGTTGATGTTGTGTCAACCATTCAGGAGTTAATCTTCCAAGCCAACAACTTTGATAACTAGGAGGAATTATGATTTCATATATGACAATAAGAGAGTGCTATGAGTTATTACAATATGGCACTGAAGTAGAATTAGATGCCATTGAGTATGTGCAACTCCAAGGCTGGATTAGAACAAATAGAAAAGGTAAGAACGTTGGTTTTATTGAGTTAAACGATGGTACTTACTTTAGAAATGCACAATGTGTTTATGAGAATACATTAGATAGTTATGAAGATATAAGTAAATATGCAACAGGTGCAGCACTTACTATTACTGGTAAGTTTAAGCGTACTCCTGATGGTAGACAACCATTTGAAATTATCGTAACTGAAGTAGTATTAGAAGGGGATGTAGATCCTTCTTACCCACTTCAAAAGAAACGCCATACGTATGAGTATTTACGTGAGATTTCACATCTACGTCCTCGTACAAACTCTTTCTTAGCTACATTTAGAGTGCGTTCAGTACTTTCAATGGCTATACATGAGTTCTTCCAAGATCAGGGGTTTGTATATGTACATACACCAATTATCACATCAAATGATGCAGAAGGTGCTGGAGAAGTGTTTACAGTTACAACACGTGG
>CAYWUU010000149.1:0-2836 GCA_964461405.1 uncultured Erysipelothrix sp. | reverse complement strand
TATCAGTGCTGTGGCTGACCAGCTCATGGAAGACTGGGTTGACAGTAAGGGTGTAAAGCATCGTGGCATTATTGATGCGGAGCACAAGCAATATGAGACGGCGCGTAAAAAGTATCCTAATGCAGCGCCCATAGTACATTTGCTTGACCCGCAATCTTATAAAAAGATAATTTATGATTCTCTGGAAAAAATGTCGCGGCTCAATTTAATAGAGTTCACGGAATACGATAATAAAGACTACTTGACTATTGAGGGTAAAAACGGTGAGTTTGAAACTGTGCCGCTTACTTTTGATGAGCAATTGGCGCTTACGCAGATTAATTTGCTCAAGAACGAAGTCGTTTATATGTGTCGTTATGATACGCCAAATGGCGGTGTGCAATATGAGTTAGCCAAAGATAAAAAGAATAAAATGCACGATGATAGAGCTTAAAGAAAATGAGCTCTCGTAGAATAATCCATAACACTACGAAAAGAAAATCTTCTCTAATCAATTGGGAAAGTCTAGCGGTAGATAACCCACAACAAGCATGGCGCTTTGCCAGTGCAGTTGCAACGACTAAGTGAGAAGTGCCCATAGGCATTACATGGGTGTGCGATAGTCTGAACTCACACTATAACCAGTGATATGAAATGTGAGAGAGCGGGTCGAGTGTAAAGACACTCTCGGAAGAACCTGTTCCGCCTGTTTACAGGTCAATAAGTAACAGATTGACGTCCTTGCGATGGCAGCGTACCATCTTTCAAAAATACGGCGAGATGACTTGCTAAGCAAGCCTAAAAGTGACTTTACTTTTGCATCTCTGTTCCAAACTCGTCAACCTAAAATTTACGAAAGGAGGTTATAGCCCCTTTGGATGAACAAAAAAAAGATGAAGTAAAGCGTGAGTATGCTTTTATATTTGGAAAACCAGAAAGACAATTACTCCGTGAACTTGATAAAAACACAAAAACCACTACGACATTTGGCACATACACAGTTGAAGACATAATCAAGTGGTTAAAATCCCCCGAAATAAGTCAGGTCAATCTGCGTAAAGTAAGCGACTATATGTATAATCGTTCAAATCAGTACAAACGTTTGATTATGCATTATACTACGCTACCTACTTGGGCATATGTACTTTCACCTGCGCAATACGACCCCAGTAAAGCAAAACCCGAAGCGGTAAAAAAGCAATACTACAAAACTGCATCAATCGTTGAGAATTGGAACATTAAACATGAAATGCAAAAAATGACTAATGTAGCTTGGCGTGACGATGTTTTTTACGGTATTGAATATTCTAACAATTCGTCTTTTTTTATTCAACGTATTAATCCTGATTATTGTGAGTTAAGTTCAATAATCGATGGTACTTATAATTTCGCTATTGATATGTCCAAAATAAAAGAAGATAAATTGGCTTTGTATCCGCCTATTGTTACACTATGTATAACGAGTATAGGTCAAGTGGGCAGCGCTTACAGGAAGTACCCGAAGATTTGTCTTGGTGTATCAAGGCGTGTGATGGTTTAGATTATCCATATCCTCCTTTCGCCGGTTCCCTTCCCTATTTGTTTGATATTGAAGACTATATTACTCTTCAAAAGGAACGTAGCAGGATAGGCAATTACAAGGTCTTGGATATGCTTATTCCTTGTAGCCAAGATGGTGTCCCTCTACTTCAAGCTGAGGAAGTTGAAAGGTATTATAAGCAAGCAAGTATCAATCTCCCAGACTATATTGGTGCCATTGTTTCACCTTTCAAAATCACTGACCATGATTTTGAAAAGAGCGGCGGACTTTCAGCTACAAACGAAGTGTCAAACGCAAATGAAACATTTTGGGATACTACAGGAACAAGCAGTTTGGTTTTTGGTAACTCAAAGAATGGTACATCTGCCGGTATGAAACTTTCGATAACCGCTGATGAAGGACTTGCTTTCTCCCTAGTAAACCAGTGCGAGCGTCTTATTAATAGACATCTAAAGTTGCTTTCTGGTTCAATTAAATTCAAAATTACGATACTCCCTGTTACGATTTATAACCAATCGGAAATGGCTAAACTTTATCAGGTTGGCGCTACTTATGGGATACCTGTCAAGTCTAGTTACGCTGCGGTCATGAATATGCAGCCTTTGGATATATCGTCTATGAATTTTATAGAAGAAAAATGCTTGAATATGGGGTCACTTGTTCCGCTTGTATCTTCTCATACTCAGTCTGGCAATGCTTCGGCAGTACCTAATGAGGGTGGACGTCCAACTGCTGAGGATAGAGGCGAAGAGTTAACTGATGCGGGTCAGGCCAGCAGAGATGGCGACGGGAACGCCGAATAAGTGGGGTGACGCTATGAAATTTATATATGTTTTTGATGAAGCACTAAAAGAAGAATTGCTCAGTTCTGGTTATTGTCTGGTGGGTGAAGTTAATGGTAAGTATATATTTGAAAATAGCAAATTTCTTAATTTTAGCGCTGATAAGTCAAAGTATGTTTTAACTAATGTTTTGTGTGTTTAACCGCACATTACTTTTTATGAAAGGAGGTGTGCGTGTTGGACGAGTTTAATCATGTTTCTCTTGCAACTACTTATAAAATTGATGAATCGTTTAATGATGACCGTTTTATACGTTTACGTTTACGGATATGTCATTCTGGAGTAAATCTTAACGGGAGTAATTTTTCAATACAAAGTTTTGAGAAAGCTAAACCCTCTTTGATTAACGCGTGTATTCTTGGCGAAGTAGCTTATGATGAAAAACGTGATGACCTTGATTTTGTTTCGCATTCTATGCATGTGGAACCTAATCAAATGAAGGGTCATGAAGATGATTATAAGTTAATCTATGACG
>CAYWUU010000148.1:0-2848 GCA_964461405.1 uncultured Erysipelothrix sp. | reverse complement strand
AAGGAGAATAGAATGAAAAAATTATTAGCGGTTCTGTTAGTGACTTTATTAGCACTAACGGGATGTAGTGGTAAAAAAGTTACTTACGTCACTGACTATAACTATGTATATTCTACAGATATTGAAACTTTAGACTATACGGCGTCAATGCGTGCAACTAATGCTGACCACACACAAAACTTCGTTGATACTTTATATGAATTAGATAATTTAGGAAACTTAGTTCCTGCATTAGCAACATCTTATGAAGTAAGTGAAGACGGAAAGACTTATACTTTCAAAATTCGTGAAGGTGTTAAGTGGGTTACAAATACTGGTGATGAGTATGCTGATGTAACAGCTCATGACTTCGTATTTGGTATGAAACATGCCTTTGATGTTAAGTCAGAGATGCGTGGTATTGTTGAAGGTTCAATTGTTGGTCTTAGTGAGTATAGAAATAATCCTTCAGTTGGATTTGATAAAGTAGGTGTTAAGGCAACTGATGACTATACACTTGTATATACATTAAATGAGCCTGAGTCCTTCTTTTTAACTAAGATTAACTATGGAATTTTCCAACCAGTTAATGAAGAGTTCGTAGTTTCACTAGGTGGAAGCGAAAACTTCGGTAAGGTTGATCCAGCGACTATTCTATATAATGGACCTTACCTATTCACAAACAATACGTCTCAATCAGTTATTGAATATAAGAAGAATGCTTCATATTGGGATGCTGAAAACGTTCACGTTGAAAATGTTAAACTTATTTACTATACAGGAGATAATCCAGGTGAACTTTATACTAACTTTGCTGACGGAACATTTACACAAGCACGTGTATTCCCAAATGATCCAACTTGGGCTGCAGTACAAGAGAAACATGCGGATAACGTAATTTTCTCTGAGTTAAATGGTGTAGTATTTAACTTTAACTGGAACTTAAACCGTCGTTCATTTGTCACAAGTAAAAAAGATGATACACAAAAGAATGATACAAAAGTAGCAATCTTGAATAAGGACTTCCGTCAAGCGGTTAACCATGCGTTCTCTCGTGAAGACTATCTTGCACAATTAGTTGGTAAAGATGCTGCTAAGAAATTAATCCGTAATGACTTCTTGCCACCATCGTTTGCGGCACTTTATGGAATTAACGATACTGTTGATTATCCAAAACTAGTTCTTGATGAATTAGCGGCTATTAATGCTAATTGGAAGGGTTATGATCTAACAGATGGTCAAGATGCTTTCTTTAATGTAGAAAAGGCTAAAGCGTTTGCTGATGCAGCTAAAACTGCGTTAACAGCTAAGGGTGTTACTTTCCCTGTTCAACTTGACTTACCATTCTTGGAAACAAGTGCTGTAGCAGCGGACCAAGTTAAATCTTTCAAGAAATCAGTTGAAGATACTCTAGGTGCAGATTTCGTTACTATTAACGTTATTCCATTATCTAAAGATAATTACTATGCAGCTACTTACTTTGCTGAGACAGGTGCTGATAGTGATTACGATCTATCTAACGCATCTGGATGGGGCCCTGACTATGGTGATCCATCTACATACTTAAATATTTATAACTCACACACTGGTGATATGTTAGCAACTATTGGTTTAGATGCTCGTGGCTTGGGTGAAACTGATAACTCTGCAGAGGCTCGTGCAGCTATCGGTATTGATGAGTACGATAAACTTCTTGCAGCGGCAAACGCTGAACAAGATACAGCTAAACGTTTAGCGCTATTTGCTAAGGCAGATGCTTGGATGGTAGATGCTGGAATTCAAATGCCTGTTCAAGGACAAGGTGGAACTCCATCAGTTACTAAAGTTGTGCCATTTACTAGAGCTTATGGTTGGTCAGGTAATGGGGATGTTAGATTCAAATATGTTAAGATTCAAGACACTCCAGTTACTGTAGAGGCTTACAACAAAGCAAAAGCAGATTGGGATAAAGCACGCGCTAAATAATAGCGAGTAGACGATTACTTTTGTAAATATGAGGGTAAGTTTAACTTCCCTCATTTTTACGCGAAAGGAGACATTATTATGAAAAGATATGTATTAGAGAGATTGCTTAGATCGGTAGTGTCTATCTTGTTAGTTACAACGATTGCTTATACAATGATATTTACAATGGTCCCAAGAGATTTGGTTTTTGAAGGGGATACATTGATTAATAAACTTAAATCAAAACCTGATGAGCTGCTGGCATATAAACATGAGAAGTGGGAGATGTTAGGTTATCTTGATTTTGCGGCTCCCAATGAACTGTGTGCTATGGCTACAGAGGGAACTGATGATTTTAATAAGTGTTTTGAAGAAGGTACTGATATAAATAATAGTTATATCACTTCTTGGAACGCGAAAAATAAAAAATGGGTAGTAGGAACGATGCCTATTTCCGGTATGCAATATGCTACGCGTGAAATTGGTGTTTTTGAGCGTGTAGTCAACTTTTATAAGAAGTTTGTTGTGGTTGATCACCCTTGGAAAATAAGCGATCCTTCAAACCCTGACTTAAAACGTGGACTTGGCTTATCCTTTGGTAAGGAACAGGGCTTGGCTGCGATTACATGTAGTGGCTGTGAGAATAAGAGTTTGATGTATATAGATGGATCATTCCCTTTTATTCATCAAAATATTGTTAGTTTGAACTTGGGGGTATCTTATCCACAATATGAACGTGTTCCTGTTATGGATGTAATTTCTAAAACACAAGGATCACCTGTTCTTAAACCCTTAACTTTTGAAACTGGGGTTAAAGCTAATTCAGCCGCAAACTTAAAGAAGTGTACGTATAAAACTACGGAAAGCTTGGATAAATTTGATGTTCAGAGATTTAATGATAATTACGCAAACTGTGTTCCTAATT
>CAYWUU010000147.1:0-2857 GCA_964461405.1 uncultured Erysipelothrix sp. | reverse complement strand
GTAATGCTTTAATTGGTATTGGGATGGCCTCAGGTGAGAATAAAGCACGTCAAGCTGCCCAACAAGCCATCACTTCACCGTTACTTGAAGCTCAAATTAATGGTGCTCGTAAAGCCATTATTAATATAACAGGTGGGCCTAATGTTGCGGTTCAAGATGGAAATGAAGCAGTTGAGTTCATTAGAGATGCAGCGGGTACTGAATTAGAGATTATATTTGGTATTGCACTTAACGATTCCTTGGGTGATTCAGTGATTGTAACTGTTATTGCGACAGGATTTGAAGATACGGATAAGAAACCACATTCATTTAGATCGGAAGTTTCTAAGGAACGTAAAGTAGAAGTCGTTGAAGATATTGATAGTGATATCCCCGATTTCTTTAGAAGATAGTAATTAAAAATCCTATAGGGTAACCATTTGATGGTATGCTCTATAGGATTTTTTATCGTTTAGAATATGAAAGGCTACTTATCTAAACCCTCTTACATACGCTGAAGGCAGTTTGTCATGTCGATCTGTTTTAAATAGAGCTTCTAAATACCAATGTGGATTTCTTAGTAAAGCACGCCCAATAGCAACAAAGTCAGCACGATCATTTTCAATGATATCAAGCGCTAATGACATTTCATTGATAAGGCCCACAGCAATAACCGGTTTATTACTGAGATGTTTGATTTGCGTCGCAAACGGTACTTGATAGCCCGGATAGGCTTTGGGTACGGTCGTAGTTATGCCCCCTGATGAGACATGAATGGCATCAATATCATTTAAAATAGGTTGCAATATCTTTGCTACATCGTCCACAGTATAACCTGATTGCTCGTAGTCAGTGGCGCTAATTCTAATAATAATTGGTTTAGTATGAGGCCATACAGTTTTAATAGCCGCTACTAACTCAACCAATAAGATAGAAGGGTCCTTATATTTGTCAGTTCTTTGGTTGGTTATGGGGCTTATAAACTCTGACAGTAGATACCCATGGGCGGCATGTATTTCGATGGCGTCAAAGCCTGCTTCATCGGCCCGTTTCGCACTTAGTCTAAAGGCTTGAATAATGATCTGAATTTCTTCAGGTGTTAGGGCTTGTGGTATTCTTGAATTTTCATCATATGCTAAGGCACTGGGCGCATAGATGGTATCAACACCATCTATAGCGGTACACTTTCTTCCGGCATGATTTAGTTGAATTGCTATCTTTGAACCTTGCAGATGCACAGCGTCAACCAAGGGCTTTAGGGCTTCTTTTTGTGTGTCATTCCATAGACCTAAACACCGATCGGTAATGCGTCCTTCAGGTAGAACACCCGTTGCTTCCACGATTATCAAACCCACTTGGCCAATTGCACGTTGGACATAATGGGCAAGGTGAAATGAAGTCGCAATGCCATCGTGTTTATGAACCTCATACATACACATGGGTGGCATGATTACTCTATTTTTAAGGGGCATATTGCCTATATAAGCTTCATTAAATAATTTCATAAAAGATCCTCCTTGAGTAAATTATACCATTTAGTACTAAATTTATAATAAAATTTTGGTATTATATAGATAATAAGGAGGCCTATCATGAATTCTGAAATTATTTGCGTAGGAACGGAACTTTTAATGGGGGATGTTCTTAATACCAATGCCTCAGTTATTGCCTCAAAATTGGCGATGCTAGGCATAAACTGTTATTATCATACGGTAGTGGGCGATAATCCCATACGTCTAAAGGATGTTGTTCTTAAAGCGTTAGAACGCTCTGATTTAATTGTTTTGACTGGGGGACTGGGGCCCACTTATGATGATTTAACTAAAGAGGTGGTGGCGGATGCCTTAGGCCTTAGCATGCACTTTGATCATGAGATATACAAAGGCATTGAGGATTACTTCAATAGAATGGGGCGAATCCCCACTAAAAATAACGAACGGCAAGCCTTTGTTCCATATGGTGCTAAAGTTTTGGTTAATCACCACGGGACAGCACCTGGCATTCTTATTGAGCATAAGGATAAAGTGGTTATTCTTTTGCCTGGACCACCCCATGAACTAATTCATATGTTTGATGATAGTGTCTTTCCATATTTGGTTAGTAAAAATGACACCAAGATCGTATCCCGTCGCGTCTATTTGTTTGGGATTGGTGAAGCAGCGGTAGAAGAATTATTAGAAACACAGATGCGTACCATGTCTAATCCCACCATCGCACCCTACGCAGGAGCCCAGGGACTTTATTTGCGAATAACAGCCGGTGCAGATACTGAGGAAGCAGCCAATACGATGATTGAACCGGTGATCCAAGAAGTTATCCAATTACTAAAGCAGTATGTGATTGGTATTGATATTATTTCATTTGAGAAAGTAGTGCTGGATGCTTTAATTAAGAGTAATCTCACCATTAGTACTGCTGAGAGTTGCACAGGTGGGTATTTGAGTGAGAGACTCACGAAAGAACCGGGAAGTTCCAAGGTATACTTAGGGGGCGTAGCAGCGTATGATAATGCGATGAAAGTAAAACTACTTGGAGTCAGTGAGACAACCCTTAATAAATATGGAGCTGTGAGTGCTGAAGTTTGTATTGAGATGGCAAAGGGAATAAAGAACTTGAGTGGTAGTGATGTATCCATCGCAATTACCGGTATTTTGGGTCCAAAGGGTGGCAGTGTTACCAAACCCGTAGGAACTATATATATTGCGCTAAATTACTTAGGTACTATTACATGTGTTCACTATTTGCTTGATCGCGGTACAAAAGATAGCCGAGAACGCATTCGCATGTCGGCCAGTTCCCATGCTATGAAGCTCCTATTGGATGCTATAGATAAAGATACTAGCCTTGATAAGTCATAAGGGTTTTGAATACTTGCTAT
>CAYWUU010000146.1:0-2858 GCA_964461405.1 uncultured Erysipelothrix sp. | reverse complement strand
ATCTTTATATTTTTTCATTTTCCCCAACCCCGCAATACTACTTGATTATATCATGGAAATTCTACTTTTAAACACAATTGTCTAGAATATAATCAGAACCCGATGAAATTGTTGTCTTTTCCACTAAAAACCTCGCGCTAACGAGGTTTATCTATCACCATTAAATATGGAATTCTTAACAATTACATAATCTACTTTACGAATAGATTCTAAGTCTCTACCACCCGCATAAGAAATTGACGACTGAAGATCTTGTTTCATCTCATCCAAGGTTTTCTTAATAGGACCTTTATGAGGTACAACAATTCGTTTTCCTTCAACATTCTTATATTCACCCTTTTGATAGGCCGATGCCGATCCAAAGTACTCCTTATAGAGTTTACCGTCTTCTTCAATCAATTCACCAGGAGACTCATCATGACCTGCAAATAGAGAACCAATCATTACCATGGAGGCACCAAAGCGCACAGACTTAGCAATATCACCATGATCGCGAATTCCACCATCCGCAATCAAGGGTTTACGAGCTGCTTTAGAACATAAGTGCAACGCCGCTAACTGCCAACCACCGGTACCAAATCCTGTTTTCAATTTAGTTGTACATACTTTACCAGGACCAACACCTACTTTAGTTGCATCAGCCCCCGCATTTTCTAATTCACGAACCGCTTCAGGAGTGGCTACATTCCCTGCAATCACAAACGTCTCAGGCATTAAATTCTTAATAAACTTAATCATCTGAATCACCGCTTCATTATGACCGTGAGCAATATCAATGGTAATATAGTCTGGATTTAAATTCTCATCTGCTAAAGTTTGCACAAAATCATATTCACGATCTGTAATCCCCACAGAAATAGAAGTAAAAAGACCCTTACCTTTCATCATCTTAATAAAAGGAATACGTGCCGCTTCATCAAAGCGGTGCATAACATAGAAATAACCGTTTTCTGCTAACCACACAGACAAATCCTCATCCAAAACCGTCTGCATATTTGCCGGTACTACGGGCATCGCAAATGTATACTTTCCAAATTGAATACTTGTGTCACACTCAGAGCGACTCTTTACAATACACTTATTTGGAATTAACTGTATATCTTCATAATCAAAAATTTTCATATTGCCTCCTTAAAACCTAAATCAATATATCATAAAACCCCACAATGTCCAAGATATAACCTTCTTTCACATATAATTACAAGCTAAATAGCAACCAAAGCTAATCCTTAAGGTTTTCCTTGTAATAATTGGGGGAAACTCCTACATATTTCTTAAATACACTACTAAAATAACGTTGGTCGTTATAACCCACTTCATGAGCCACTTCAAATATCTTCTTATCCGAATCTCTTAATAAAGTGATAGCCATTTTCATGCGATATAAAGTCAAATACTCATGAATGCTAAACGTCGTTTCCATTCTAAATAATCTATTTAGATAACTCTCTGACACTTGAAGTTGTTCCGCTACTTCCTTGGTACTTAGATTATTACTATAGTTTTCTTGAATATACGCAATGGATTTCAAGATATTCTTATGCTGGGAGTTACTACTTTTAGACAAATACTTATTAAATTCCCCTTCAATATCACGACGATCAAAATCATCCGTTTGAAGTTGTTGGTTTCTTTTAACCTGTAACTTCGCAATATCCATGGCTTTTACTAAATCATCATCCTCAAAAGGCTTAAGCAGATAATCTACAGCCCCCAGTTTCAAGGCTCCTTTAGCAAACTCAAACTCGCCAAAGGCACTTAATACCACAAACACGACCTGCTTATTCTCCTTAGAGATGGCTTCCATCATATCCAATCCCGACAACAAAGGCATTTTGATATCCGTTAGAATAATGTCCGGATTTAACTTAAGCGCCAACTCTAATCCTTCTTGTCCATTACTGGCTTCGCCAATAACCTCTATGCCCATATCATTCCATGGTATCGTGAGTATTAGACCCCTACGCGTAGCAATCTCATCTTCAACAATCAACATTCTAAACATCCTCGATTACTTCCCTTCTAGGAATCTTAAGATGAACAATCGTTCCAACACCCATCGTGCTTTCCCATGTCATCTTATAGTTCTCCCCAAAGTATAGTTGTAAGCGACGGTCTACGTTCACCAAACCAATACTCTTAGGACCTTTTGATTTAATATATTCATCAAAATCAAAATCACTACCGATTCCATTATCAAAGACCGTGAAATATACATTAGCTTCACTAGCCCATCCATACACCTCAATTATACCACCTTCAGCTAAAGGCTCAATTCCATGAATAATCGCATTCTCTACAATTGGTTGCAAAATGAGCTTGGGAATCTTCAAGTCATACAACTCCTCTTCAATAACCACAATAGAAGTTATACGATCTCCATAACGTAGTTTTTGAATTGCCAAGTAAGAATCTATATAGCGCAACTCCTGTTCAATAGTTACAATAGACTCCGACAAATTCATATTCGCTTTTAAGATTTCACCCAGTTTAGAAACCATCACCACAATATCATCGGTTTCCTTTAACTTCGCCTTCCACTTAATCGACTCAAGGGTATTATAAAGAAAATGAGGTTGAATCTGCGAGGATAACGACTTAAATTCCGCATCCTTTAATAAACTTTGTTTTTCAAGAAGTTCCTCAGTAGATTTTTGACGCTGAGTCATCATAATTCTAAACTGCGTTCGCAACTCCTCAATTTCATTTTTATTTGTGGGCCTCTCATCCACAAAATCACTAACCTGATAGCTATGAATTTCATCGGTTAGTTCAATAATAGGATCGGATAGACTTTTGGAATATCGGATTCCATTATATAATGATAATAAACCACTTATTAAAATATCTGAAACAAT